>NZ_JADBJH010000004.1:0-129284 GCF_014892335.1 Campylobacter sp. 7477a | reverse complement strand
TAATGAAAGTAGCAAATAATACCATCATCATAGCAAGCAAGGATGCCAAAGGAGATGAGACAAGCACATCAAACACTCCAAAGAACGAAGCTCTACCAAACTTTGAAATAGCTATAAACGAGTGTGAAAGCCTATCGATCACGGAGGCAAATAGAAATAGCTATTCTGCCGTTATAGTTCAGTGGCACGACTCAAAAGACGGCAAGGATAAACAAGTAAAGATAGGAAATGGAGAGCAAACATATAAACTCACAATCCCTGAACCAAAATCAGACAACGAAGCTTTTAAAAAGGGCGAAGCCAAGCTAAATGAGCTACAAAGGGGCGGTATAAACGGAAATCTAACTTGTGCCGGGCGCGAGCTAAGAGCAGGCGGAAAACTAAAAATAACAGGTGTAGCAGGACTTGAGAATATAGAGTTTAGCATAAAGAGCGTATCTCATAATCTAAGCACTACAAGCTATATGGTAGATGTGGAGTTTGAGGGTTAAAGTTTTTATTGACATTGATTTTTTTAATTAAAAACTATATTATTTTACAAAAAAATACAAAATGGCACAAAAAGTGCTTAGTGTGAAATATGAAAAACAAAAACTCAAAAGTAGATGCAAACGCTATAAAAAAATGCTTGATAGATTGGTTGGACAAAAAATATATCAATAAAACTATTACAAGTGAAATACTTGTTAAAACATCAATTGGTGATAAAATAGCCGATATAGTGGTATCTAATGGGCATACTATCGCTTACGAGATAAAAAGTGAACTTGACACCGCTATTAGATTAAACGATCAGCTAAATGGGTTTAGCGAGGTATTTGAATACGTTAATTTTGTTTTTTGGAGAGATAGATTTGATATAAATAAGCTAAATATTCCATTGAATACAGGGATTATCGAGGCTTTTTATCAAAATAATATGATCTCTTTTAAGGTAATAAAAAAGCCAAAGATTAATAAAAATATATCAAAGCAAAATTTATCCAGTATGCTTTGGGTCGATGAGCTAAAATATTTTTTAGAGCAAAAAAACATAAATTTTAAAGGCCATTTGGATAAAAGAGCTTTAGTGGATAAGTTTTGCGAAATAACTAGCAACAAAGAAGCTGTAAAGGCTTTTAGATTTGCTTTAAGATATAGATATGAAAATGGATTTTTGGAATATAAAAAAAACAAAGACAATAAAAATGCCTTGTATTTTTTATTAAAAAACAAGATCAACAGACAGTATTTATTAAATTTCTCATAGTGGTTATATAGTGAGCTATCATCCTATACTTCCAAACGCTTCCGGCTTTAAACCCGTCATTTATGCTTTTAGATGCGATGCTGTTTATAAAATCACATGTATCACAATGTGAAACCGAGAAATTTCTAACCTGCTCAATTATTTTTTTGCAAAGTTCACCATATTGCTCGTAATTCCCCCTGTTGCTAGCTGTAAAAGTACATAAATTGCCATCTTCTGTAGTATACTTTATAAATGGATAATATAAAAATCCCTTCTCGCTATCTATATCTATACTAGATTGTATTTTGTCAGTTATTGTAAAATCAGCATAATTAAAGGATGTATTGGAAAATCTTTTTTTTATTTTATTAAAATTTAATAAGTGTATATTTTTTGACCTAGTATATCCAAGTTCAGTATCAAATTTTTGGCTATCTGCAAAACTCTCTCCGGCTAATATGATATTTTTTATATTGCTTTGCGTGGTAATTTCTTCTATATTTTTTATAACATAGTCTATGCTTGAGCTAGAAACCTCTATAATGAGTGTAGCTTTTTCTATCTTGTCTGGTAAAAAATCGTATAATTCCCAAAAAATATCCAAATCTTCTTTCTTAAATAGATCGCTTGAAAATAGTCTTATGGCAAAATTATCAAAACTCTGCATAATTTTTCTTGCAAAAACTCTATTTTGCCTGATGCTATCCATTTTGGTTTCGTGTGAATAATCAAATGATATCACGGGTGTAATATCATTACATCCCGCCTCTTTTACTTTACTTGACAGCTCAAGGAAAAAGTTATATTTAACTTGATGGTCAGTTAAGCTTAAGTCATTAAAAATTTGATTTGGAAAATATGTTGGTATATCTATAAAACACTCGGTATTCTTTAGTATATCCGATATGCCATTTACCTTGGTATCATCAAGCAATAAATTTAAAAAGTCGTTAATATCTTGATTTTTTGTGCCTACTAGCTCAATAATGGGTTTTACTTGTATTAAGCTAGTTTGCTTTATGGCTTGTCTTAGCCCCTTGATCTCATTTAGTTTATTTTTTATTATCGGACAATACATTAAGTCATCCTTTTATTTATTGAACACAAAAGGAACAACAATTGATGCAATTAGTGCTATTATAGATATCCATAATCCCCAACTTTTATATTTTTTCTCATCAAGTTCTTTTTTTGTAACCATCTTTGTTTCCATTTCGTTTTTATAACTTAATATAAGGACTTCTGTATTTTTTATTTTTTCCATTAATACCGCCAAATCTTTATCGTGCTGAGAGATATTGGTCTGATATTTTTTTATATCCCAAATTTCAGTTTTGCTACCCTCAATATCTTTTTTAATATATTCTAAAGACTGCTCTAATTTTGCAGTTTCTATTTTTATATTTTGCAGACAATCGCTTATGCCATCAAGTTTATTTTCAACTTTATCCAATCTATCATCATATTTTTCTGGCATAATAACCCTTTAAAATCTAATTGTTTAATTATACCAACACTTAAATAAATTTATGTTAGAAATCAAAGTTAAAAATATACTTTTTAAACCTACTTTGATTTTAAGCGTAAAGTGACTTTGATTTGAAAAGTGGTTTTACATTATGTTAAATTTATGTCCAAAATATAATACAGTATTTTAAGATTTATTTAAAAGATACTGTTTTAAGTAGGAGAAATTTTATGAAAAAGGTCGGACTGATTGGCGGTATGAGTTATGAATCAACCATAACATATTATAATGAAATAAACCGCAAAGTAAATGAAAGACTTGGCGGGCTCAATAGTGCTGAAATTCTGTTAAGTAGTGTAAATTTTGAAGAGATAGAGCTGTGCCAGCATGAAAATAGATGGGATGATGCGGGTGAAATTCTCTCTTGTCACGCTAGGGTTTTAGAGCTTGGCGGTGCTGATTTCATACTCATTTGCACAAACACCATGCATAAAGTTTATGAGAGAGTGCAATCTAGCGTTAAAATACCTGTTGTTCATATAGCTGACGCTACGTTAAAGGCCTTAAAAGAGCATGGCGTGGATAAAGTAGGACTTCTTGGCACGATATATACAATGAAAGAGACGTTTTATAAAGATAGGTTGAGCGATGGCGGAGTAGAAGTTTTGCTTCCAAGTGAGGATGAAATGAAATTTATAAACGAAGTTATATTTAAAGAGCTTTGTTTTGGTAAAATTTCAGCCACATCGCGTGATAAATTTTTCAATATCATCTCAAATTTGGCTAGTCAAGGTGCAAAAGGCGTGATACTTGGTTGCACTGAGATAGGGCTTTTGGTTGACCAAAACAGCACGGATATTAAACTTTTTGATACTACATTTATACATATAGATGAGGCGGTAAATTTGGCGATTAATTAGGCAAAAACTTCCGCCCTTTTTCTCCACATAAGTTATAAATTTAGACATAATGATAATAGCTCTCATAACTAAGAAAGAATTTAGCAAAGATAGTTTATAATAATCACTATCAAAAATAAAATCTTAGGAGTCTAATATGTCGGTTTTGGTAATAGGAGCAGATGAAATCACCCCGATAAAGGCTGTTTTGAAGGATTTGGGTGCGCAAAGGATTGAGCATTGGGATGCAAGAAATGAAAATCGCGTGAACCGCAAGCCGATCCCGCAAGATACCGAGTGTGTAGTTATGCTAACAAGCTTTTTAAACCACAACACGATGAAAACCATAAAAACTCAAGCCAAAAAGCGCAACATCCCGATAGTTTGTGCCAAAAGAAGTGTTAGCTGCGTCTTTTGCGAGTATTGTAAAGTCTTTGGACTAGATAAGGAATTTGGATGCAAAGCGGAATAATCGATGAAATTCGGGCATTTATTAGATATTGGAGAAATAACTCCAAGTATTTTTTCAAAGCTTAGTAAATTTCAAAAGGCTAAAATCTTTTTAACACTTTATAATGCTAATGTCAAAAATGAGCTAAAAATCCCTTTAAAATACGCTAAATTTTTAAAGATAGAAGATATCTTTAGAGCCTACATAGATGATCTTTTAAAGATAAATTCTTTAAAAATTTGCAAGGTAAAAAATTTCTGCCTGGTTTCAAATGCCCTGATACATGCTTATTTGCAAAGGGATTTTAGTAGGTTGAAATTTATGGCAAAAGAGCCGGTGTGTCATGTAGCCAAGCTTATAAAGATGTTGTATAGTTCCGGTAAATTTGAACTGTGCTTTGAGGCAAATGATATGTTTGCAGGCTTTGTCTATGATAAGATCAGCAAAAAACATCCCGATAAACAAATTTATCTAAAAGACGGTGTTATCTTCGCGGAGTGTTCGGGCAAGAAGATATTTGGTGTTATACCTAGTTTTAAAGAGATCTCAAAAGATAGTTTCCATACTGCAAAAAGTGAAATTCTACGTGCAACACGCATTTTAAACGAGAGCGACCTTGAGGCGATGTTTATAGTATTTCCAAGAAATGGTAAATTTTTAAAACATGTTGAGGTTAGACACGAGTCTTGTAGATGTAGCGGCAAGCTCAAACTTGTTCCATATACGATAAGTCATAAGTTGTTTTAAATTTTTATGAGAAAAATTTACAAGGCAAGAAGCAAATTTAATCTTTTGTGATTTATTTAACCTTTCTTTAACCAACTTTCTTGTAAAACGGAGAAATTACACTCTGGGGGTATATAATGCAAGATAAATTTAAGGAATTTTTACTTGAAAAAGACGTGGTAATCTCTGGGCGTAGATACGCTATAGACGCACTGTCGGCAATGGCGCAGGGTTTATTTGCTTCACTTCTTATCGGTACGATATTATCTACTATCGGCAAGCAAGCTGGAGTGGAAATTTTAACTCAAATCGCAAATTTTGCCATAGCTTCAAAAGGTGCTGCGATGGCGGTTGCTATCGGATACGCATTAAATGCACCGGCTCTTGTGATGTTTTCTTTGTGTGCGGTTGGATACGCAAGCGACACACTAGGTGGCGCAGGTGGACCGCTTGCTGTATATGTAGTGGCACTAGCGGCTTGTGAAGTAGGTAAGATAGTAAGCATAAAAAATAGTATAAATATCATACTAACTCCAGTTGTTACGGTTGTTTTTGGTTGTGTGTTAGCTATGTGGATAGCTCCGTTTATAGGTGCTGTGGCCATGTCTGTCGGTAAGGCCGTAATGGTATCGACCGAACTTTATCCGGTACTAATGGGCGCTATCGTGGCGGCTGTGATTGGAATGGCGCTTACCTTGCCGATTAGTTCGGCTGCTATTTGTGCTGGGTTTGGGCTTACAGGGCTTGCCGGAGGTGCGGCACTTGCCGGTTGTTGCGCACAGATGGTTGGATTTGCAGTGATGAGTTATAAGGCAAACGGTTTTGGCGGCTTTATCGCTCAAAGCATAGGAACAAGTATGCTACAAATGGGCAATATCGCTAAAAAGCCTATCATTTGGATACCTATCATTATAGTTTCAGCCATAAATGGTGCGATCGCTGCGATATTAGGGTTTCAAATGAACGGGGCAGCCATCGCTTCAGGAATGGGAACATGCGCTTTTGTGGGACAGATGGGAGTATATACTGGTTGGCTAGCCGATGTGGCAAATGGCACAAAAGTCGGCATATCAGGCTTTGACTGGGCTGTTTTGCTTGGAATTTCTTTTATAATCCCTGCCTTTTTGGCGGTAGCATTTGGAGGAATTTTTAAAAGATATGGGCTTTTTAACGACGAAGACTTGAGTTTAAGTAGGCAAAAATCTTAAGGATTGAAATTTATTTTATAATAATATATTTTTTTAGGTTAGTTATGTTAGAATCACAAGATTTTTATCATGATAAAGATATTGTTTCTCAAAATACTAATTATAAATTTTATATATAATTAGTATTTGCAAATTTGTGGTAGTATAAGTCAACAATAAAAATTTTTCAAAGGAATAAAATGATAGGTATAATTTACGGTAGCAGTATGGGAAATACTGAAGAGGCAGCTCAATTTTTAAGTGAAAATTTGGGTCTTGACAACGAAGTTTTAAATGTTTGCGATGCTAGCGCCCAGAAGTTAAACGGATATGATAAATTGATCCTAGGCACTTCTACATGGGGTAGTGGCGATTTGCAAGACGACTGGGATTCGTTTGATTTTGGTGGATTAAATTTAGAGGGTAAAACTGTTGCATTTTTTGGCATGGGTGATAGCGAGAGCTATTCTGATGAGTATTGCAACGGTATGGCAAAACTTTATGATACCATCATGGAAAAAGGCGCTAAGGCTGTTGGCGAAGTAAGTACAGATGGATACACATTCGATGGCTCTGATGCCGTGAGAAATGGTAAATTTGTCGGTCTTGCACTTGATGCGGACAATGAAAGCGAGAAAACCGAAGAAAGAATTCTTACTTGGATTAATGAGATAAAACCTCTATTTGCATAAAATTTTACGGCTTCATGCCGTAAAATCCTCATACTTTAGCAAGATAATAAAAATCTATGTGTATAAAAGAATTTTAAAATTTAAAGGGTCGTAATGACCCTTTAATATTAATGAAGATTGCTCCAAACTTTACGTTTCCAAAGCCAAGCAAATATACCAAGTATCAAGAAATATACCATCGTATAAATTCCCACACTTGAGCGCTCATCTTTTTTACTATCGCCTACTTTTTCCATATAGCTTACGATCTGCTCGGTTGCTTTTTCATTTAAGCCAACACGTGGCATAGATGTTCCAGCAAGCATTTTTTGCGGATCATTGATAAGCTTTGTTAGGTAGTTGTCTGAATTTTTAGCTCTTATCATCATAGATAGATCAGGCGGATTTGAACCCATGTAAGTTGCTAGATCTATACGATTTGATAGAGTGTATTTGTTGTCGTATTTGTTGTCGTGACAACGCTGGCACGCGTCCTCAAATAACTTTTCATCGCTTATGCCATTGTGCTCTTGGGCATATTTGTTGGCTATTGATTTTAAGTAAGCAACCATATCGGCTAGCTCTTCATTCATGTCGCCACCTGCGCCAAAGAACGGTAACATAGGAAACAGATTTTCGTCGTTAAATTTATGACCTAGTTTTACAGCTAGTGTAGGGTTTTTTATAACCGCAGCCAAGAACATATCATCATATATAAAACCTGCCGTGCTAAGATCAGGCGGAACAACGCCAAAGCTAGCGCTTGCAGTAGCATTATCCATAGCAGAAGGCATGCCCGCAGCCTCTATACCGTGGCAACCGGTACAACCTGCTGCCAAAAACGTATCAGCTCCTTTTGTTGCGTCACCTTTACTAAAGTCGATAGCTTTTATCTCGTTCCAAAATGCAGCATACTCGTCCAGCGAAGCTTGAGCACTGTCTACATCTGCTTGTGCGGCATTTATCTTAGCTTCGTCTTTAAGTTCTTTTGCACTTTGTAGTGCAGCTTTTTTGGCCTCTAGGACATTCTTGGCGTGAAGCTCATCCTCTTTTGAGTAGTCAAATTCAGCCGCAGCCGTATGAGGGTGAAGTTTTGAGTGAGCATAAGGCTCAATACCCCAGTATAAAACGCCAGATAGAAAAACAACTATGGCAAAAATTTTAAGCTCTTTCATAATTACCCCCTTTTTCTTTCAAGTATCGTAATCGCAGGAAGCGCAACGATAAATAAAAATAAGAAAAGTGCGGATGAGCCAAATCCTAACCAATCCATAATTCCACCTGTTGGGACTTTACCTAAGATAGAAAGTGCTATAAGGTCTATAACAAGCACCCAAAACCATACAAAGAAAAGCGGTCTTTTATGAGCAGGAGCCACAACATCGCTTCTATCAAGTAGAGGTATAAGCATAAATGCAACACCTGCAAATGCAAATGATATAAGTCCGATGTTTGAAGCTGTTATGCCAAACATATCAAAGAAGAAACCGCGTAAAATTTCGTATTGCCACAAGAAATACCACTCAGGATAGATGTGCGGAGGAGTTTTTAGTGGGTTTGCGGGCTCAAAGTTGATCGGATCCATAGCAAAACCGTAATGGAAACAAACAAGATATATAAAAAATATCATGAAAAATGCCACATACATAAAGTCCTTAGCTAAAAATCCTGGCCAAAAAGGTATAACTTTTGACTTAGCTTTATCACCTTTTAGGTAAACTTCTGCTTCTATGTCAAAGTCAATTTCTTCGCTAGTTTCGTTATTTACGTGAGGAATTCTTAATGAGTAAAAGTGGATTACTAATACTAAAATCGTAACCAAAGGCAACAAACAAACGTGTAGCATGAAAAATCTAGTAAGTGTCGCATCGCCTACCGCATAGTCACCACGTATCCACTCAACTAAAGCATCTCCGATAACAGGAACGGCGCCGAAAAGCTGTGTAATAACGGTTGCTGCCCAGTAGCTCATTTGTCCCCAAGGTAGCATGTATCCGCTAAAGGCTTCTGCCGAAAAGCAGATAAATAGTATCATGCCACTTATCCAAATTAACTCTCTGCCCTTTTTATATGAGCCGTAGTAAAGTCCGGTAAGTAGGTGGATATACATGATAAGAAAGATAACTGAAGCCGAAACAGCGTGTATATGACGCCACAACCAGCCGTATTCAACCTCTTGCATGATAGTGTAGTTAACACTGTCAAATGCTAAATTTACATCAGGCTTGTAATACATTAATAGTAAAAAGCCGGTTATAAGTAAAAGTGCAAAAAGCGTTGTTAGGATAACACCCATCGCCCAAAGAAAGTTGATGTTTTTTGGTATCCAATACTCGCTAACTAATACCTTCATGAGTTTGGTAACAGCCAGACGTTGTTCAAACCAGTCTAAAACACCTGTTGATTTATGAATTTGTGCCATATTCTCTCCTTACGCTTTGCCTACGAGTTTTTCATACTCAGGGCTTGTTTCTCCAAGAACTAGCTTGGTGCCGTCTATCTTAAATGGAGGTATATCAAGTGGGCGCGGAGGAGGTCCAAAAGTGTTTATGCCGTCAACATTAAATTCACCGCTATGACAGGCACAAACAAATGTTTGTTTGCTCATTTTATACTCAGGGATACATCCAAGATGTGTGCAAAGTCCTATAACAACGGTATATCTGCTATCTCCCACAACGACATCACGAGCATCGTTTGCGCTCATACTCGCATCTTTTTTAAGTATGAAAATAGGCTTTTTACGCCACTCAACCTGCCTCATCTCACCGTCTTTCATTGGGCTAAGATCGACAGTCGTAAAACCGGCCGCTTTAACGCTTGGGAGCGGATCCCATGTTTTCTTAACGGCAACAAGCGAAAATGCACCGCCAACAGCGGCTACCGCACCAAACGCAAGACCGATAAAATCACGTCTTTCTTGTTTTACAGACATTTATTTCCTTTCCTCGCTAGTTTAAAATTTGTTTGGATTATAACGAAAAAGTATTAAAAATTTATAATAAATTCGATATTACTTTTTTATTTTATGTTAAATGTAACTATAAGGATTTTAGCCAAAAATTCAAATTTTTATGATACACTCAACGCTTTTTAAAATAAGGAGAAAAAATGCCACTTCTTGATAGTTTTTGCGTTGATCATACCATTATGAATGCGCCAGGAGTTCGTCTTGCAAAGACGATGAAAACACCAAAAGGCGATGAAATTTCAGTTTTTGACTTACGTTTTTGTAAGCCAAATGAAAGCATGCTCCCTGAACGTGGGATCCACACTTTAGAACATCTTTTTGCAGGTTTTATGCGCGAACACTTAAACCGCGACGGAGTAGAGATCATAGATATCTCGCCGATGGGATGTAGGACCGGGTTTTACATGAGCCTTATCGGTTCGCCAAGCTCTCAAGAGGTTATTGACGCGTGGGAAGCTTCTATGAAAGATATCACAAATGTTTTAAGCCAGAGTGATATCCCGGAGTTAAACGAATATCAATGCGGTAGCTATAAACTACACTCGTTAAAAGAGGCTCACGAGATAGCAAACGGTATTTTAAAATCAGGTATCGGGATAATCGACAATGAAGCTATAAGGCTTAACCTTGATGCAAAAGGGCTTAAAAAACATTAAAATTTAGCCGCAACCGCGGTTAAATTTATTTGTTCCAAATTAGCTTTTTGCCAAAGCCGAGTGTATTGCTCGTAAATTTCACCCACCTTAGCTCTATGCTCCAAATTTGAGGATCCATCGCTAAGGCGTAGAAGTATTTTTTGAAATAAATTTCTCTTTGGGATTTTGTCGCCTTGCTCATCTTTGCTATAAACTGAAGACCTTCTATCTTGCCGACTATTTTTGTATCAAGCACGATCGTTCCGGCAACCGTATTATTTTTATCAAGTGCTTTTATGTGTTTTGTTTTACTATCTCCTGCTACAAGTAGGGCTAAATTTTGCTCGTCAAAGGCGTAAAACGAACTTGCGCAGTGAGGTAAATTTTCTTCATCAATAACCGCTAGCGATAAAAGGTGCATTTTGTTAATAAAATTTAATATCTTATCATCCATTAGATTAAAAACTCGTAGAAAAATTCACTAATTTTTATAAAATTTAAAGCCACAACCGTTACTAAAATGAGCCAAAATACAAAAATAACAAGCTCAATGAGAGTAAAGCTATCTTTACGAATTTTGCCAAAAACTGCCATTGACACAAATGATCCGATGCTTCCGCCGATAAGCGAAAAGTAATGAACCGCACCAGGTTTTACAAAATTTGGCAAAGCTCCTCTAAAAAATAGAGAAAATATCATAAATGCTAAGAAATTTGCCAGCAAAAGATAGTATGCAACAACTTGAATTTGAGGATAAAGTCTATGAAAAACAAAGCTTAAAACGGTTATAAATATAAGTAAAAAAACCCTAACGCCAAAGCAGCACATAAAAAACCTTTAAATTTTTTGGTTATTTTACATAAAAATGGCTTTATAAATTTGAAATTTTGCCGATCTAAGATGGCAAAGGAGTTAAAATGCAAACAAATTTTTATTCACAAGGAAGTTATAATAATTTTGATTTTTCGTTTAAAACAAGCTCGGGAGATCAGATAAATTTCTCGATGTATGACAACAAAAACCTAGAATACTCAAGTCAAAGCTCGCATAATCAAAGCTCAAGAAGCTTAACTTTAACGCATGAATACGGATATAATTTCTCTTATGTTGGCGATGGGCTTGACGAGCAAGACTTGGCAGAGCTTAATGAGGCTTTAAAACAGATCGCTCCGCAAGTTGATGAATTTATGAAAAATGTCAAAGATGCAGATAAGATCGCAGGCACAAACCAAAGTATAACTGAACTTGCAAATAGTATAAAACCAAAACTTCCACAAGCCAAAAATGATAATCACCAAAATATGATAAATGATAACGTTCTTAAATTATTTGACAAACTTTTAGAAACCAACAAAGCAAACAACGATCTTTTAGATGCGTCAAAAAGGCTATTTGATAGGTTAATAGACCAGACAAATAAGCTGTATTTTTACGCTTAAATAAACTAAAATTTACTAACGGCTTGTTTTTGAAACAGCAAATGCGAAAGAAAAATTATAAAAAATAGCTGCAAAAATAGTCCTAAAAGAGGCACAAGCGAAAGTAGGTAAAAAAGACCGCAAGCAAGCTTAAACCAAATTCCTCCACCGTCAAGCCAGGCGATGTGAAATTTTGTTTCATTAAGAGTGTTTGAGCCGACATCTATAAGCAAAAGCTTATGGTAAAGATATAAAAACGGTATATTTATAATAAAAAAATGCAAAAATGGCACAAATATAAAAGGCAAACAAACTATCAAAAGGGCTAGGAATTTAACTATAACTTTTGCGGTAAGCCTTAAAGTAAAAACCGTTGAAACTGGCTTAAACTCGAGATTATAATGTCTTTTGTTTATCTCGTTTGTAACAACAGTCGTTAAAAATCCGGCTATAACAAGTGCAACGATAACACTAAGAACAAGCATGACGTAGGTCCCTAGAGCATAAAAAGCGGCACTTAGTATAAAAGTCGTGATCTCATTTGTTAAAATTTGCATTACAAGCGGGTATTTGGATAGATTAAAATAACCAAAATCCCCGCTTTGGCTCATCTGCATAAAATTCTCGCCCAAACTAGAGCCGGCTATAAATAGTCCTACTCCAAGTAGACAAACACTACAAACAAGCGGTAAGATAGAAAGTGTTATAAATTTTTTTGTTAAAAAATCTTTATAGCTAAGCCTAAAATTTTCTAACATTATTTTTTAACTTTGTCGTATTCGCTCTGTAAAGCGGCATAAATTTCATCTATGCTTATAAGCCCGTTAGATAAAATTTCGCTCATAACGACATTATCTTCCTTGCTATTCCAAATTTTACTATACGTTCCCTCTTTGTAGCCGTTGTTTTGGCGGAAGCGATTTAGAATGTTTTTAGCGATATAGCACTCATAAAGAGAGTATAAATTTACTCCGCATTTTAAGGCTACCGAGAAGTAAATTTCAAGCATATTGTGGATGTCATATTTAAATCCACTACTTTCGTGTATCAACCTCTCGATCTCGTTTATGATCTCGTAAATATTTTCTTCTTCTACTTTTAGTGGCTCTTTGCAAAAGCGTGCAAATCCGCTTGCGCTGCAGATATTTTGAGCAAGAGTATTTATGTCGCCGATACGATTTGTATGGTAAATTTGCAACATCAAGCTCATAACAAAGTGCCATATATCAACGACTTCTATGCGTAAATTTTGCTCGTTTGTTGGGGCGTTTATACTTTTCCAATGTTTCCAAGCAAAGCTATCTATAAGCTCGGCACATTCCATGTATATACAACGTTTCCAGCTGATTAGCTTGTTTTTATTGGTATATCCGTCTTCCCAGCCTATGCCGTTTGTTTCGTCGTTTAGGCTTTGTTGGAGTTTAAGCATTTCTAAAATTATATCTATCTCTTTCATTGTTCACCTTTTTAATTTTTAGGATTATACAAAAAAAAGCCTTATAACGTCTAAACTTGACGTAAGTCATCTAAAATTTAAAATTTAACAGGTAGAATACACAAAATTTCAAAGGAGAAAAGATGAGAGAAAACAACATTGTTGTTTGCAACGTTTGCGGTTTAAAGAGTGTTGATGACACAAATGCAGTTTTTATCCGTGCACATAAAAACGGCGAAGAGGTTGATATCTGCACTAGCTGTGTTCCAAGTGTGATACATGGTTCTGGTATGGTTGTTAAATCAAACGAAGAAATTAAAGCTGAAATTTAAGCCGGAGTGATCGTTTGAGGATTGTTTCTTAAAAACTCCTCAAATTCCTCCGCGTTCATCGGACGATATATATAATACCCCTGCATCTCGTAGCACTCTAGTTTTAAAAGCTCATCATAAATTTCTTTACTTTCCACACCTTTTGCCGTTACTTTTATGTTCATGTTTTTGGCAAGTTGCATGACTGTTTTTACGATTTGCCTATCGGCTTTGCTGGTTGCAAGGTCTAAGATAAAATCTTTTGCTATTTTTATGCCCTTTATATCGTATCTTTTTATATAAGTCAGAGATGAGTAACCTGTTCCAAAGTCATCTATAAGCACGTCTATACCGGTGTCTTTTAGTATAGTAAAAATTTGATCCACAGTTTTTGTGGAGTTTGTCCAAACGGTTTCGGTTAGTTCAAGTTGTATTGAATTTGGGTCTACGTTGTATTTTTCAAGAACATTCTTAGCGCTAAATGCAAAATCCATCTTGTCTATCTTTGATGGAGCGATGTTTATGCTGATTTTTGGTAGGGTGATGTTTGCTTTTTGCCATCTTGAAATTTGTCTTATCGTTTTTTCAAAAGTTAGACCACAAAATTTGCTTAAAATTTCTGTGTTTTTAAAGATATCTAAAAAAGCCGACGCTTCTAAAAATCCATGCTCCTTGCTATCCCACCTTAAAAGAGCTTCGGCGTCTATGATCTTTTTGTTTTTTACATCAAATATCGGTTGGTAAAATACCTTAAATTCTTTTTCAAATTCATTAGTTTGTATCAAGGCTTCCATTTGGAGGTTGATATGAACTGTTTTATCGATCTTTTCATCGTATTCTAGTGGGTTAAGACTTGGTTTTTGTTTAGCAAAACACATTGCTCTGTAGGCATTTTTGATGGCTGTTGAGACATCGATCTTCCTGCTAGTGTAGTCTGTGATATAAAAGCCTATCGTGCAGTTTAGTCTAAAATGGTATTTGTCTATAAATATATGCTCTTGCACGCCGTCTTTTATGGTATTTGCTAGCTTTAGGCATTCGCTTTTGCTGTTTTTACCCATTTTGGCAAAGATTATAAACTCATCAGCTCCGATACGAGAGATAAATTCGTTACTATCGCAAATATCAACAAGTCTTCTACCAAAGGCTTTTAGCACCCTGTCACCTATCCCGTGGCCATATGATGTGTTTATGGATCTAAAGTTGTTTATATTTATACAATAAACAACTAATTCATCTTGCTTGCCTATGGACTCGATAGCGGTTTTTAAATTTTTTATTAAAAAATTTCTACTTCCAAGACCCGTGAGATAGTCTCTTTCAGATATGTCTTGAAGTTTTAAATTTGCAAGAATGAATTCATTTGTGCGATCGTGCATGATCTTTTCAAGCTCGGCATGTAGTTTAAGTTCGCGCTGTAAAATTTCATTTGTAGCTATGCTGTTTTTTATGTAGTAGCTAACTAGCGAGTGTGATACGACTACAAAAAGTATAAATACACTTACTAGAGAAGTAAAGTCGCCATATACCATAAGTATGATAATCGTAATGATCGGCAATATCTTTGAAATGACAGTGGGGCTGTTTTTCCTTGGGACGATGATCTCATTTGATGTTTTTAATTTGAACGAACCTATCATAAACACCAAGGCACAAATGAGATATAAAACATTTGTGCTCTTATATACGCAGCACGGAATGGCGTATATGTATAAATTTATTACGGCAAATAGTAGCACAGATACTAGTAGATAAAAGCCGCTTACTCTTATCTTGATAAGTCCTGCGTTTATTAGGATGCTAAGCGTTATGATCGCGATAAGGGAGTTTATGATGATGTTTGCAAAAGATGTAAAGTGATCAGCGCTTGTAAATATCAAATTTATGTCGAAATTTCTAATCGCATTAAAGAGCATGGTTGCGATAAATAAAAATATACTTATCGAGTCTAGTGCAAATATAGCCGCCTTTGCCCTCATCTCTTTAAATTTAGTGTATAAAAACATGGATATGGCAAATAGCACAAACAAAGATGGAAATATATACGCGATATTTAAGAAATTATATCTATCATAAGAGGCTAGCAGTATAAAACTATAAAAGAGCCACAAAATATCGGCAGCTACTAAAAATATAGCCGCGAGACAGACGCAAAGCCAGTGATATCTTATCGTTTGAGGAGCTGTTATGTATCTATAGGATGTATGGACTATGATAAAAAAGGCTAAAGTGTAGAATAAAATTTGAAAGTAAACATAGCCTAAAATCGACATCAAGCAAGTAAGCGCAAATAAAACCCCTACGCTGATAATGGCGATTTTTTGAGCCCCATCCAAGGTGGCAAACAAACGCTTGAACAAAGCACTTTTCTCCTGCAAAATAATAGGGATTATACTAATTTAATCCTTGTTTTTAGATATAATCAACAAAAAATTTAGGAGCTTTTAATGATAAAAGATGTTGTTTTGACAAGCAAGGACGTGCTTGATTATCATGCCTTTGTGCTTTTTGGCTCAAGGCGCGCACGTAACCAGCATTTTTTTAACACTCTTGGTGTTTTTGCCGAGGCTATGATAGCAGGCTTTATTGTGGATAAGCTTGCAAATACGCAGTATTACACGATCGCGGGTATTATTTTTGGTGTGATTTGGCTTTTTGCTTATCCTGTGTTTTTAAAACGAAAAAGACTAAATGCGCTTAGAAAGATAAAGGGCGAAGATAGTCAAAAAAGTATGAAATTTGCAGTAAATGATGAATATTTTGCATTTTATGAGAGTGAAATTTCAGATAAAGAGAAATTTGAATTTGATAGAGTTAGTGAAATTTATGAGCTTAAAAATATCTTTGTGATATTTTTGCACGACAAAATTCACATCATAATACCAAAAGACGACGAGAGCACTGAGCTTATCAAAAAGATAGCCAAAAATACAAAAAAACCTATCGCAAGATATGAAAAACTCGACTATGAAAGTGTATTTTTAGCGTAAATCTTTTTAAGAAGCTTTTCAAAAGAGCTTGCTTTCATCGGCCTTGATAGCAGATATCCTTGACCTTCGTCACAGCCAAGCTCTTTTAGAATTTCAAGTTGCTCCTTGTTTTCTATACCTTCTGCTACACTCTTTAGTCCCATGCTTTTAGCTAACTCTATAATTGTCTTTACTATCTCTTTGTCCTGGCTGTTTGTGGCTATATTTTGGATCAGCTCTTTTGCTATTTTTAGCTTATGAAATTTAAATTTTTTAACATAACCGATCGATGAGAATCCTGCGCCAAAGTTATCTATAGACAGTGTTATACCGTGATTTTTTAACACAAAAAGGCTATTTTGCACGAGGTTTTCGTTATCTATAAGACTCATCTCTGTTATCTCCATACCAAGAGAACTGCCCTCAAGCCTGTTGGTGGTTAAGAGCATCATGATATTTTGTATGAAATTTGTATTATCTATCTGTTTTGGAGAGACGTTTATGTGTAGTTTTAGCTCTTTAAGATCGTATTTGTGACTCCATGTTGCCATTTGTTTGATAGCTTTATTACATACCCATTGACCTATGTCTACTATGAGAGAACTTTGCTCTGCTATGGGGATAAACTGCGAGGAGGGTATAAAGCCCTTTACTGGTGACTTCCAGTATAAAAGTGCTTCCATTCCGGTTAGCTTCTCGCTTTTTAGGTTGTATTGAGGTTGGAAATTTAAGTCCAGCTCTTTATCAAAATCCATAGTAGATATTAGCATATTGATGTAGTTTTGCTCTTGCATCTGAGTCATAAGCTCGTCGCTAAATACCACAAAGTCTTTGCCTGAGTCCTTTTTGGCTTCTGCAAGTGCGAAGTTAGCGTAAGATAGTAGGTCGCTAGGCTTTATCTCGCTGGTTTCGCTTTGAGCTATGCCGATATTTGCCTTAAGGTGGATCGTATGATCGTTTATCGTGATAGGATCTTGTATAGTGGCTAAAAGTTTATTTATCGTTTCGCGTCTTGCGTTTGCACTGCCGGATCTTGAAACTATAACAAAATCACTTCCACTAAACCTTGATATGAGAGAATTTTTAGAAAATATCTTTTTAAATTTCTCCACCAAAGCTATTAAAACTTCATCGGCTATATAGCGCCCGTAAACATTATTTATGACTTTAAAGCGTTTTAAATCAAGACTATAAACATCAGTTGTTTGGCCAATCGGCTTTGTCTTTATAAATTCGCCAAATTTTTCTAAAAAGTATTCGCGGTTTAGCGCGCCGGTTAGCGGGTCGATGTGGTTAAGCTTTTTTAGCTGTTCGCTTTTGCTGTTTAGCTCTTTTATCCTGTCTTTTATGATGCCATCTAAATTTCGTCTTAAGATATACTCTTTTTTTGTTAGGGCTTGGTTATGTTTCACGTTTGAGATGTTATGTGTTAAAACGCCGTAAAAAAGCAGTAAAACCATAACAACGGATATCCATGTCAGGTCTATTCGTCCTCTCACTAAGATAGCAACAATGATGAGCGAGACGAGTAGCCCGAGTTTGCTTATTAAGATAACATTTGGGGCTTCCTTGTTTTTACCGAATTTTCTTTTTACGTCGCCGTCTTTTGCATAAAATGAGGCGATAAGCACTATAAAAAATATAATTTCTAGCACGAGTTCGTAGTATGTATTGGCTAAAATTTTACCTTTGACGACAGATATGGAGTAATACATATCATAAATTCCAAACATGATGATGGCAATAAGTGCCATATAAAAGGACTTGTGTCGTTTGATGTGTCTGGTATCTATCGCAAGATAAACGATAAAAGCAACTGTAAAAGTGATGACGTTAAGTACTAGATAAAGAAAGTGAAACGTCTCTTTGACAGAGAAGAAAATTTCGATATTACTTTCAAAAACGACAAACCAAAAAAAGCTCATATACATGATGATCAAAACGCTAATATCGACAAAAGACTGCATCTTTGCGTATTGTTTCATGCTGTATTCAAACATTAACAAAGCTGCGGTAAATACAGATAATATCGGCACAAGATACATTACTTGCACGATATAGGTGGTTTCTATCTCACTGTTTTTAAAACCGATAAAGTCATGATATAGCCAAAAAACATCGCTTATACCCCAAAAGCAAATGGCGATACAAAGCCACTTCCAAAATGTATCAAAGTTGTGCTTTACCCATATTTGATATGTTATCATCGCGCCCATGCTTAAATTTGATATAGACGAAACTATGTTACACAGTATCGTGTTTTTTGTATGTATAGCAAAACTATATAACGCAAAAAGTGCGACACAGTAAAGTATAAAAGCCAATTTAGCACTTGTTATCGGTGAAAACCTATCTGTCATTTTTATCCTAAATTTTTAACTTTTTCTTGCCATTTTTCCCATTCGCCACTTGTATCAAGCTCGTTTCCTATGGCTTCATAACGTGCATAAAAATGCTCTACAAATTTGCGAACTTCACTATCTTTTGGCAAATAAGTAGCGTCGTGTTTAACACAAAATTTAGCTAAAAACTCACCGGCTTCATGTTTATTTGCATAACAAGTCGCAAGCTCTTCGTAGTTTTTAAGACATAAAATTTTAAATCTCTCATAGCCTTGTTCGCTAAAATCAACACTAAGCTTTGTATCTTTAAATTCTAAAACTTTGGCTTTAAACAAAAGATTTAAATGCACTAGCCCTTCGCAGTAATAAGCTCTAACTTCGCCAACGTTTTTCCATGCGATAAGTCCTACTGCGCGTGCGATAAGCTCGTGAAAAACGGACATTTTATATCTCTCATCTTCGTGATAGAAGAAATTTACAAGTCCGCCCGTAGTCGCCTTATACTCTTCGATAAATTTAAAAACACCACCTTTGTTCATGATATTTTCCGTATCAGTATCGATAAATAAAATATGACCAAATTCATGTCCGATGGTTGAAATTTCATATACTTTTTTCCAAATTTCAGGCTTTAAAAATAAAATTTCACGCCCGAAATCCAAAAATTCCTTACTAAAAATTTCACTGCTTAGCTTCATAAACGGCTTTGCTTTTGCGCTTTCGTATACGTGATTAACAAAGGCAAAAATTTTCTTACCGCATTTGGCGCTTACACTTTCGTCATTTGGCACGACTTGTGCACTAAAAAGTCCGTTTAGCTCAGCACCGTAGTAGATCATCGGCACACTAACATAAAGCTGTGTGCGATTAACGTTTGCATTTACTTGTTCGTGCATGCGTTCGTTTTTAGCACCTATACTTTTGCTTACTTTTGAGTATGTTTGTAGAATTTTTTGTTTAAATTCCTCTTCGTTTACGGCTGTGCTATCAACCAAGCGTATATCCCACTCAAGTGCAACCGCGTGTGTGTAAGCATCTTCGTAGTATTCTAGAGGATGACCCGGTTGAAGAGGTGATTTAACATCCATCCAGGCGATCTCTGCTTCTTGCCAGGCCTTTATCGTTTTATCGTTTTGTTGTTCGCAAAAGGCATCTCTTAGCTTTGAAAAATACCTTATATAAGCTTCATGTTCGTCGCTGTCATCGCTTAAATTTTTTAAGTTTTGTATCAAAATTTCAAACTCATTTTTAACGTTTTTAACCTCGTTTTCAAACACAACCGCATACGGCGCAAAGCTGAAATTTTCGCCATTTTGCACCACTGCGCCGTATGTTCTGTCTGCCTTTTGACCATTTTCATCAAGTTGAAAAAGTCTATTTTTGTCGATAAATTCAGCCGCTTGAGATAAGGAGTTAAAGCGCTTGTCAAATTCCTTGTTTGTTGTGTTTAAAATTTTATCTTCCCAGGTTATCTGCCATGTGTTTAGGGTTAGACCTATGTCGTGCATGCCTTTTGTTAAAGCGATATAAAATTTATCTAAAATTTTTTCGCTTAGAGCCTGAGAGATAAGCTCTTTGTGTCTTTTTTCATAAATTTTACGCACAAAGTTAAACATTGCGATTTTTATTTTAGCTATCTCATCTTCACTTTTTCCTAGCTTTTTTAACTCATTTTCAAGCGGATCTACTTTTAGATCGATTATCCTTCTTGCAACTGCCATACGCTCGGAACCACTACCTTTAAGCGCACAAATTTCAAGCGCTTCATCTATGAGTTTGTTGTTTAAATTTTTATAAATTTCATTTAGTTCAAGTTTTTTTTGAGCTACTATCTCGTTTAGTCTTTTAAAATTATTCATTTATTCTCCGTTTTTATACCTAGGTTATCATGAGTTTTGTATAAGCAAGATCACGCCGTGAGCCTTAAACACCTCATTTTGCCGATAAATTCGTATTTTATCATAAAGGGGTTAAATTTTATAGTTTTAAAGATTAAATATTGTAAAATTAACGTTTTTTAGGAGGATATGTTTGGGTTCGGTCTTTAGATTGATTAAGATTTTTGCAATATTTTGCATCTTTTGCTTGACGCCTGTTTTGTGCTTATATGTTGATTTTTTCGTATTTAAGCTAGAAAGTATAGGCGAAATTTCTCTTAGCGAGGTAACTCAAGAGATGGTTTTTCTTATAATATGTGTCATTTATGCGATGTGCATTAAAAATAAAGCGAAATTTCATAGATTAAGTGTTTTAATTTTTGGGTTTTTCACTACCATGCTTATAAGGGAGTTAGACGCATTTTTTGACGAGATAAGGCATGGAAGCTGGATTTATCCCGCACTTTTGGTCGCTATTTCTAGTATAGCTTATGCGTTTAAATATCCAAAGCATTTAAACGATGAGCTTGAGCGTTATTTAAAGACTAGATCTTTTATCGTAGCGCTTTATGGTTTAACGGTAGTGCTTGTGTTCTCGCGTGTTTTTGGCACAATGTCGTTTTGGATGCATGTCCTAAACGATAAAAATATGGCATCTCTCGTAAAAAATACGGTGCAAGAAGGACTTGAACTTTTTGGCTATATTTTATGCTTGATGTCTGCTGTTTTATATGGAAGGTATGTATTAAAATTTAATAAGGAGCAATATGCAAGATTTAAGTAAATTCGGAGAGCCACGTATCAAGCTTGTGGCTTTACCAAAAGATACAAACTCGGCAGGAAATATATTTGGCGGTTGGATAATGAGCCAGATAGACTTAGCCGGGGCAACCGCGGCCAGAGAGATATCGCCTGAACGTGTCGTAACGATATCGATGCAAGAGGTGATATTTAAACAGCCTGTTTTTATAGGTGATGTGGTTAGTTGTTATGCTAGGATCATAGAGGTTGGTAATACTTCTATAAAAACAGAGATAGAAGTAACCGCACTTAGGTTAAACGAAAACGGTTTTCGCGAGTGTGTGCGCGTAACAAGCGCTATAGCAACCTATGTAAGCGTAACTAAAGACGGACATAAAAAGCCGATAGATCCCGAGCTTAAAAAGCTTCATGGATTTTAAAAGCACAGTATCGGAAGACAGATGAAGCAAACTCGCCTTGGACTTTTAGACAGCAAGAGTTTGTCTTTTTTGTCTTCGGGCGAGCTTTTGAATTTCGAGCATAAAATCCTATCAAAAGGAAGTATGCTTTATTCTGACGATCTAAAGATAGTGATGTAAAACCGCTTTTCAAATCAAAGTAGATTTACGCTTAAAATCAAAGTGAGTTAAGAACAACATTTTCTCACTTTGATTTCTAACGTAAATTTTTTAATCTTTCAATTATCGTTTTAAATTCAAAAAAATACTTTTAAAGATCCCCGCCGATATTGCGACAGTAGCTTTAAAAGAATAAAATTAGATAATCTTTGATACAATCATCTAGAAATTTTAAAAGGGTATTAAAATGTCAAATATTCAAGAAAAATATATACGTGAAATTAACACATCTGATTCCTTTTTTGATTCTTTAAGACAAGACTATAAAGGTTTTGATACATGGATAGAGAAAAAAGCAAACGCTGGTGAAAAAGCATATATACTTTTTGATGATACCAAAATAGTGGCCTTTTTGTATCTAAAAATAGAAAGCCCAATAGATAATACGGATATAAATCCAGCACTTGACACGAATGCGACATGGCTAAAGATAGGAACTCTTAAAATAGATGCGCATGGGACAAAGCTTGGAGAGCGTCTTATAAAGAAGATTTTTGATTTTGCCGTAGCAAACAACATTTATAATATCTATGTAACGTCTTTTGAAAAACAAGCACCTTTAATAAAATTATTAAAAAGATATGGGTTTGTCCAGCATGGCAAAAAAATCAATGAGTTAGTATTAACGAAAAATATACCAACCTCTATGCAAACCCTAAAAAAAGATATATTATTAGATTATCCCACCGTTAATGCGACAAGTAATAAATATCTTTTAAGTATTTATCCAAAATATCATACCGGTATGTTTTCAGATTCTATGTTAAAAACAGAGAGTTATAATATATTAAAAGATATGTCGGAGTCAAATAGTATTCATAAGGTTTATATAGCAAAAATGTCAGGTATCGAACAACTAAAAAAAGGTGATTGTATACTAATTTATAGGACGAAGGACGATAATGCACAAAGTGCGAATTATTCGTCTGTTGCAACCTCCTTATGCATCGTAGAAGAGTATAGAGACTTGTGTAGTTTTGATAACTTGTCCAATTTTATTGCATATTGCAAGCCTCATAACAAGAAGTTAGTAGCTTTGTCGTGGCCGTAAGTGCTTTCATCGCTTTGTCTTTTAGCCAAAGAGCAGCCGTTAGCCCCTTTAATTTTATAGTAGCCAGCGAGGCCTCAATCTTTAAGAGCAAAAACACGTTTTTAAGCCTTAATAGCCCGCCGCTTACAAAAGCCGCTGCATAACCTACGGCAGGTAAAATCACGGCAAAGCCCATTATAGCTACGCCAAGTCCGCTTATAATTTTACTTACGATAGGGCTTTTTTCGGTTAATTCGCTTAACCAATTTGACGCCTTAGCCAGTCCGTCTGCTAGAGTAGCAAGCGGCGGCAATTGTTACAAGCTTAGTGTAATCCATTATTTCATTAGCCTTTAAACCTTGTTGGCCTCCACTAGCGGCTATGTCGGCAATCTCTGTAAAACCAACTCCAAGATGAGATGATAGCTGCTTAATTTCGCTTCCGATTTGCTTAAATTGCTCTTCGCTCTCAAACTCAATGTATTTTTTAACATTGACCATGGCACTCTCGTAATCAATGGCAAATTTTACCGGCATTGCTAGGCTTACGGCTGTAGCGGCTCGCTCCATCACTTGCGATTTAAAGCCGTCCATTTGTCTTTTTATGCCGTCAAGCTTTAAATTATTTACCTTAATAGCCTTTAAATCCTTCATCAAATGGCGCGCCTCTTTACCTGTTCCTTTAATAGAAAGTGCAAGCTTTTTCATAGATGCCCCGCACATATCGATATTAGCAAGCCCTTTAACTGCTAAATTTAAAGCTATGCCTACTGACGTATCAGCCATTTTTTGATCCTTTTTTGTTTTTATGTGCCATTGTCAAAAAAATATTGTATAATCTGCCAAAAAGAGAGGATAAGATGAATAGAATAAACGCCCAGCTTAATGCCGATATGTTTTTAAATAAAGCCTTTGCCGTGCTTATCGGTTTTGTTTTGCTATTTGCTTTTATAGACGAACCTTATGCACTGCTTTACTCTATTATCGGTGCTCCGTTTGCGGCACTTATTCTTTTTCCTTTAACCATCCCCCTATCGATACTTTGTTCTTTTATTTTTAAAAAGCTATTTAAGGGCTCATATAAAACCCTAACAAAGCTGTTTTTCATAACACGCTCTTAGCCTTTAAAATCTCTTGCGAGATTTTTACAAATTGCAAAAATTCGCTAATTTCCGTATCTAAAATTTCGTTATAACCGAAATTTAGGATATGGGCCACGAGGGCGACGGCTTCTATGCCGTAACCCCCGCTTCTACCAAAAAATCCTGTAAAGCTTTTTGTAAAGACATATAGTCCTTTAGTCCAAGAGCCTCAATCTCCTGCTCGGTTTTATTTGTAAGCGTAGCTATCATATAAATAGCCTTTTCCATCTCGCCTTCTTTTTTATCCGCGTTTTTTAGCACCCTTACGGTAGGCTCTTGCATCTGTAAAATTTCGCCGTTTTCTAGTGTTATCTCTTTCATCTTACTCTCCTAAATTACTTCTAACTTTTGCCATATAATCAACGCCTGAGATTAGGCATATCATATTTTCTACATCTTTAACCACCATTGGCACGTTATCGATGTTAATATCTAAGAAGTGAGCTGAGAGCTTTACGCTTACTTCAACCTCTTTTAATAGAGCTTGCAAAAGAGCAAGACTTAAAACAAAACGGGTATTATTATCTGTTTTTGCCATTTTCTTTAAAGGTTTTATCATCGTTTGTGGGACTAAAAAGACAAAGTGCATCAACAGCGTTTAACGAGCTTGTAAAAGATGATATCATCCGCAAGATAACACCTCATGAGTTTTTGATCATAGACTTTGAAAAGCTTCAAAGTTACGTGATATAGCCAAGACCCGCTTTTACACGAGCCTTGTCTTAAAGGAGGGTTATTATTTATCTTTTTTCATTTCAAATTGATTAGCCATAAAGCCTGTAACCGTCGTATTTTAACGGCAGTCCGGAGTAGTAATACATATAAGCTATAAGAGCGCCGCCTGCAAAGTTAAAGAGCCATATAAACAGTTATCATCTCACGCCTCCTGTAAAATTTTTTGCATGAAAGCGTCGGTGATCTGAGAAGTCGCTCTTTTGCCTAGTTTGTGATTGCCGTCTTTTGGGCTTATCATCAAAAGCGCGCTTGTCGGACAGACTTCAACGCAAGCCGGTCCTCCCTCTCTTCCGTAGCACATGTCACATTTTATGGCGATATTTTTCGCACCTGCTTGAGACTCTACCTCAAGATAATACTTAGGCTTAACTGCGTAATTTACCGAAGGCATTAGCTCGGCATTTGAAGTGATAGCACCGTAAGGACACGCGATAGTGCATAGCTTACAGCCTATACATATCTCTTCGTGAAGCTCGATACAGTCATCGTTAAACCTAAGTGCTCCCGTAGGGCAGACATTTGCACAAGGTCCATCGTCGCATTGGCGGCATTGTGTCGGCATGACACCTGCTGCTTGACGAAGAACTGCCAGTCCTTGCTTTAGAGAGTTTGCCTCGCTCATAAGCGCTTTTAAAACAGGCTGCCATGCATGTGGCGCAACCTATGCAGCGCTTATAATCGGCGATTACAAATTTATGCTGTTTCATAAATCCTCAAATAGATGAAATTTCATGCTCTATACTGAAAAATTTTTTTAATTTAAATTTATCAGGATAAAACCTAGTTTTCATCTTATTTAACCCCTTTCTATTAAATTTTCATGTCATTTTATATGAATTTATAGAAAATTACTGTCAGCTATCTGACATATTTTGTATTTTTTATACTAATATTGTTAATTTATATTATTTTAAGATAGTAAAAAATTAATACTTATTTTGGCTTTTTATCGAAGAAAATATTGATAAATTTAAATTTAAGATATATTGGTCATGTGTATTTTTTGTATATATGAGCATAAATTTCAAGTAAATTCTTAAAATAAAAATTTACTTTTTATTAATAAAAATATTTTTAAGTTTAGATATAAAATTTTTAAATTTAAAAGGATTAAAAAGAGCCGACATGGGTCGGCTAAGAGTTATTCGTTAGGAACTAAAGCAAGGACATCGCAAGCTCTTTTGCTTCCTAGCTTACAGGCTTTTTCAAGTGCGGCAGCTGAGAGGTCAAAGCTATGTTCAGTGCCGTTTCCTTGCAGATATTTTACCGATAGCTCGTAGCATGCTTCGCTACTTCCTTGTTCGCACTGTTTCTTAAACATCTCGTATGATCTAACTACGTCTTTTGAGATACCAAGTCCGCGTCCTAGCATGTCGGCTAAGAAAAAGCAAGATACTCTATCGCCAACGTAGCATTTTGCTTCAAGTGTGTCGGTAACGACTTTGCAGGCGTTTTCGTTGCTTTTTGTGATACAGCTTGTTAGACTTTGTTCGAAATTTTGGTTTGCGAATGCACTAAGTGATAAGAAAACGAGAGATAGGAGGATTTTTCTCATATATGTCCTTTTTGTTTTATTTTTTGCGATGATAGCACTTTTTTGTTAATAAAACGAAAAGTAACCGTGGTTAATCATAGCGTAAATTTTGATTTAATATTTAAATTTATCCTAGCTAATCGCAAGCGACAATCAGCCTTAATGCGCTCTTTTAATTAAAAGAGCAAGCCTTTTCTTCTGAAATTTTACCGCCAAATTTAAGCTCCATAATCAAAACAAGAGTGTAGAAAATTTTCTCATCGTTTATCTTTGCTATCTCTCTTAGGGTTTGGGACTTGTTTTTGATATTTACTTCGCCGTTTTTTATGGCGTTAAACAGTTTATCCTCATCAAGTTCCATTTTTTTAGCAAGTTCTACGATCGTGTAGTTTTCAAGTGCTTTTATTAGCCTGTCCATGTTGCAAAAAGATGGGTTTTTACTAGCGCTTGCAAGGTCGTAAAATTCGTTTAGAATTTTTATGAGCTTTTTTCTGTTGATGATGATATGAGGCAAGATAATAAAACCCAGTGTAAAGCCTAAAAATTTATGAGCCGTAGTCAAAGTATCGCTATACTCGCCAAGGCTAAATTTTACCCCGGAATATAGCAAAAAACAAACGGTAAAAAATATCATGAAAACAAGTGCAAATTTGTAAATTATCTTAAATTTTATCATTGTATTTCTCGCATATAAATTTAAGATATTTTACCAAAATGTGATAAATAAGCCCGCCATTGTAAAAATTTGACGGGCTAGAAGTTGTTATTTGTCTTTTACCTCAAGCGTAAGAGTTGCAAGAAGTATCTCTTCATCGCATTTGTTTTGATCTTTATAGTCTCTCTCGTGAGTTGCTTCAAGTAGCCATTTTCCGGGTCTTAAAGCTACGATCTCGATGATACCTTTTAGATCTGTTGTGCCGGAAAATGCGTGCTTATCTTGTAAAAATCCATCAAAAGTTCCGGTAACTTTGCCGGTTTTTAGCGGCTTGCCCTCTAAAAATACCTGCACTTTAAAAGGCTTATCTACTTTAATATCTCTTGGATCATCAAGCGGGACTATCTCGATAGTTTGACCGATAGTCTTGTGGATAAATTCGTCTTTTTTATCGCCAACGATCACGATTTGTTTGGCATTCATCACAGCAAGCTCGCAAAATGCGCTATTTTTGACGTTGTCTTTAGTGCCGTCCATGTGCCACTTGCCTTCACTGTCTTTTGTCCAAAACGTAGGTTTATAATCCCCAGCTAAAACATAGCTTCCGTTTGCTAGTTTTGAGCCTTGAAATTCGTAATTTGCCCCATTTTGTTTTAGCTCGCTTTTTTCACCGTCGCTTTTAACTATATAAAGAGGATTAAAGAGTTTTACTCTATTTTCGGGGATGGCTTCAGGTTTTGGAAAGTCGTGTCCATAGCCGATATGAGCATTAAATTTATCCTCATTTGTTCCGCTTACCCAAAAGTCATGCGCCAAAACAGAGCAAAAGAGCCCACCTGATAATAAAATAGATACAGCCTTACTTAACTGCATAAGTTCCTCCTATTTTGAGAATTAAAATCATAATAATATCATATATTGTTTGAATAAAGCTTAAATTTTTGTATTTTTATAACTAATCCATCTTTGTAAATTTTATTTAATATTACTTTCTTATCGGTCAGTTTTTGTCCGCACACTCGGTTATACTTTCACTAAAGATTTGCAAATCACAACAAAATCAACCTAAGGAGTATAAGATGGCTTCAAGTAGTATAGACAGTAGAGTTTTTGGGGTGCTTTTTGCAAGCGAAGAGATGAAAAAAATTTTTAGCGATGAAAATCGTGTGCAAAAATGGCTTGATACAGAGGCTGCGCTTGCTCGTGCACAAGCAAAGCTTGGTATCATTACCGAGCATCAAGCAAAGCAGATAACAAAATTCGCAAAAGCCCAGTTGCTTGACATCGACGCGATAGGTGAAAATTATAAAAGTTCTATCACGATCGTGCCACTTTTGAAAGAATTTAAAAAGGTTTTTGACGATGATAGCGGTGAATTTGCGCATTGGGGTGCGACTAGTCAAGACATAATGGATAACGGTATGGTGCTTCAAATTCGCGAAGCTCACACGCTTTTAACAAAACTTTTAACAAAAACTTATAATGAGTGTTTAAAGATCGCTCAAAAATACAAAAATACCGTTATGGCTGGCCGTACTCACGTTATACACGCACTTCCTATAACATTTGGCTTTAAAGTTGCCATGTGGGCACAAGAGATAAAAAGAAGCTTAGAGCGTCTTGAAGAGATAAAGCCGCGCCTTTTTGTCGGTCAGCTAAGCGGTGCGGTAGGAACTATGGCTTCTCAAGAGGGAAAAGGTTTTGCGATGCAAGAACTAATGTTTGCTGATCTTGGATTAAATGTTCCTGTGATCTCATGGCATCCAAGTCGTGATCATATAGCTGAATTTGTTAGCCTTGAGGCGATCATCGCAGGCACTATCGGACGTATCGCTAGAGAAATTTTAAGCCTGCAGCGCACTGAAATTTGCGAGGTTGAAGAGCCGTTTTTTATGGGTAAAGTAGGAAGCTCTACGATGCCGCATAAGCGCAATCCTCAAGTTTGTGAAAGTGTTATCGCTCTAACTCGCATAGTGCGTGCTCAAGCTCCTTTGGCTGTAGAGGTTATGGGGTGTGAAAATGAGCGTGATTGGGGTTGCGAGGCTGTTGAGTGGGATATCGTGCCGCACGCTTCTGTTTGCCTAGCTGCTGCACTTGAAAAACAAAACGATATTTTAGAAAATCTCATCGTCTATCCTGAAAATATGAAACGAAATTTGGACGCTTTAAAAGGTGCGATGTTAAGTGAAGCCGTCATGCTTCATCTTGGGGAAAAGCTAGGGCGCCTAAGTGCTCACGAGATCGTATATGAAGTTTGTATGAAAGCTTTTACTGACGGAAAACCTGTAATAGATGATCTTTTAGAGCGTGATGAGGTGGCAAAATACTTTACAAGAGCCGATCTTGAAAAGATAATGAATCCGGAGCTTTATGTGGGTGAGAGTGCGGCTTTTGTAGATCGTGTGCTAGCTGATAGTAAAAAGTAATAATCGCTCCCTTTTAGAGGCTCTTTGCGAAGTTGTAAAATTTTTGGCTTGATGAATAAATATTTTATTTACACTAAAATTTTACTACACACTAGCAAAGGGCGTCTAAAAATAGTTTGCGGTTTATTTTCACGGTATCTAACTATAAAATACCTTGAAATTTAAAAGGATATAAGATGAACAAATTAACAAAATCTCTCATTGTTATTGCAGTGGGTGTTATAATATGGTTTTGCCCTCATCCTGTCGAAGTAGCGCCAAATGCATGGCATCTTTTTGCTATCGTTGTTGCTACTATCTTAGGACTTATTTTGCAGCCTTTGCCTATCGGAGCTGTAGCATTTATCGGCGTTACGATAGCTATCTTAACAAAAACTCTAAGTGTAAAAGACGCGCTTGCTGGTTTTGGAAATGCAACCATTTGGCTTATATTTTGTGCCTTTATTTTGGCAAGAGGATTTATAAAGACAGGACTTGGCAGACGCATAGCTTATAAGATCATCTCCCTTGTTGGTGATAGCACTCTTAAAATCGGCTACGGCATAGTATTAAGCGACCTTGTCATATCTCCTGCGATGCCAAGTAGTGGAGCAAGAGCGGGCGGTATATTATTTCCTATCGTAAAAGGTTTAAGCAGTGCTTTAGGTTCAGAGCCTGACGGAAGTAGAAAGCGTGCGGGAGCATTTTTTATGCAGACGCTTTGGCAAGGCAATACTATAACAAATGCGATGTTTTTAACTTCAATGGCGGCAAACCCGTTAATAGCAAAATTTGCGGCAGATACATTTCATGTGGAGATTTCTTGGACGCTTTGGGCTTTAGCGTCTTTGCTCCCAGGTCTTGTCTCTATAGCTTTGATACCTTACTTGCTTTATAAAATTTATCCGCCGGAGGTTAAACAATACCCAGAAGGTAAAGCCATAGCAAAGGCAGAGCTTGAAAAAATGGGTGACATGAGCTATGGTGAAAAGGTTGTAGTAGGAGTGTTTGTAGGTGCGTTAGTACTTTGGGCTACCGGTAGCTTAACAGGACTAAACGCTACTACGGTTGCACTACTTGCTGTTTGTGTGCTTGTCGTTTTTGAGGTGCTTAGTTGGGATGATGTGTTGGCTGAAAAGGGCGGTTGGGATACGCTTGTATGGATGGGCTCTCTTATCACGCTAGCGGGTGGGCTTAGCAAGCTTGGTTTTGTAAAATGGTTTGCAGCTTACGCAGCGGGCGCTGTAGGCGGTATATCTTGGGTTGTTGCACTTGGAATTTTGCTACTTATTTATGTGTATACGCATTACTTTTTTGCAAGCCTTACAGCACATATCACTGCGATGTATGCGACATTTGGTGCGGTTGCGATAGCTGCAAATGCACCTGCTATGCTAGTGGCGCTTTTGCTGGCATTTGCTTCAAATTTGATGATGCCTATCACGCATTACGGCGGTGCACCTGCTCCTATCATCTTTGGTGCGGGATATGTCACGCAAAATGAGTGGTGGAGACTCGGCTTTATCACTACGGCTGTAAATTTATTTATCTGGGCATGCGTTGGCTCTCTTTGGTGGAAAGTGCTTGGACTTTGGTAATTTTGCGAATGTTCTAAATTTAAAATTTGACACTATGGTGAAACTACTTATCTTGTGTCAAATTTTATAAATTTTTAATAACTAAATTTGCTAGAATTTGTAAGTTTAAAGGGTGAAAAATGCAAAATAAAAAGAGCTTTGAACTTTTAAATTTATTAAAAGAACTGGTTAAAACCAGCGAGATAAATGTTAAAAATTACGCCTTAAAAACAGCTCTTAGCGAAAGAACGATAAGGCGATATTTAAGTGATATAAGGGAGTATTTTGGCGAAGACTCCATCATGATAACTTCCCGTGGAAACTACATCGCCGTAGATAAAGACCTGCTTAGCACGGTCTTGCTTCCAAGCCAAAAAGAGAGCGATGAGTTTGAAAAATTAATCGATCTTCTTCATATAATAAACCCCGGCTTTACAAAGGTCTTGCCAAGTGCGTATAAGCGTATCGATGATAAGCTTGGTAAAGAGCTTGCCGACGCATTTTTGATAAAAGGAAGTCCACATGAAAAACCAATAAACATAGAGATATTAAGCCAATTAAAAAAGGCTATAAAATTTAGAAAGTATTGTGATATTTACAGTGAGGGCAGGTGGTTAAAAGAGGTTAAGGTGTTAAAGATAATTTACTGCAAAGGCAACTGGCAGCTAGCTGTTATAAACCCCCAAGACCCTCAAAATAACGGTTTTAGCGTGATAAGACTTTGCTTTATAGATAAAGTCAATATCCACTCTCATACCTTTAATATAAGCACCTATACCGAAAACTTCATCAGAAATTTAGAGAGCTTTTGGGATGGGTATAAATGTGAACCGTATCTTTGTGAGGTGGCGGTAAGTGATGAAATTTTAAAATTTTTTAAGGTCAAGAAATTTTTTAAAACTCAAAATATCGCAGAGAGTTTGCAAAACGGCTGGACTAAGATCACCTTTGAAATAACAAGCGATGATATGATCTTAATGCTTGCTCGTAGGTGGTTTCCTGACTTTATCATTATCTCGCCAATTAGTGCAAGAGATAAATTTAGCGAGTTGGCAAAAAGATATCTCTTAAATTTAAATGTCAAATTTTAAATGACTTGGAATATCTTTTGCTTTTTATCCAAAAAAGGATAAAAATGAAAATTCCAACCAACGATGATATAAAAAACATCATGCTTCAAAACCTTTCAAAAAATGCAAATGCTTTAAATTTAAGCGATATGAAAAGTAACGAATACGGCTCTTTTTTGGAAAATTTAGCACAGAACGAAAAGGGAAATTCAACCGTTTATAAAGAGCTTGAAAAAGAGGTCGCCAAAGACGCTAAAATGTTTAAGCAATTTGACTTTATGCGACTTATGAATAGGCTGCAATTTGGTAATTTAAACGATAAAGAGAGGGCTGAAATTTTTGCCAAGATGACAAAGATCGCAAGTGAAATTTAAGAGCTTTTTTGCACAACTTTCACATTAATTTTATGCTTTTTAGGATAAAATCGCTCAAAATTTTAAAAGGTTAAATTTAATGAATAGTTATGATATTATCGTTGTGGGTGGCGGACATGCTGGCATCGAGGCATGTTTGGCGGCTGCCAAAACGGGCCATAAGACACTTTTGATAACAATCCTTGCAGAGCAAATCGGAGCCGCAAGCTGTAACCCTGCTATCGGAGGTCTCGCCAAAGGACACTTAGTAAAAGAGATCGATGCACTCGGCGGTCAGATGGGTTTAACTACCGATGCGGTGGGGATTCAATTTCGTATGCTAAATGAGAGCAAAGGTCCGGCGGTGCGTGGCTCAAGAGCTCAGATAGATATGGACAGATATCGTGTTTATATGCGAAACGTGCTTTTAAATACGCCAAATCTTGACATCACACAAGAGATGGCTACAGAAATTTTAACCAAAGATAATGAAATTTGCGGTGTTAAAACCAACCTTGGCAACACTTATAACTGCAAGAAATTAATCATCACCACTGGCACGTTTTTAAATGGACTAATTCATGTGGGGTTTAACAAGATAGAAGCCGGGCGTGTGGGCGAATTAAGTTCTAAAAATTTAAGTACAAGCCTTAAAAGCTTAGGACTAGCGATGGGGCGTTTAAAGACCGGGACTTGTCCTAGGATAGATGCAAAAAGTATTGATTTTAGCGTTCTTGAAAAGCAAGACGGAGACGGTGCCCCGATAGCTTTTAGCTTTAGAACTAAAAATTTTAATCCCAATCAACTTCCTTGTTATATCGCTTATACTAATGAAACCACTCATGAGATTATCCGCTCAAATTTTGATAAAGCGCCACTGTTTACGGGGCAGATAGAAGGTGTTGGACCTCGTTACTGCCCTAGTATCGAAGATAAGATCAACCGCTTTGCCGATCGCGATCGTCATCATTTGTTTGTCGAGCCACAAACCGCAGACGCCACGGAGTATTATATAAACGGCTTTTCTACAAGTTTACCTTATGATGTGCAAGTGGCGATGCTTCACTCTGTCAAAGGTTTTGAAAATGCTAGGATAGTGCGCCATGGGTATGCGATCGAGTATGATTATGTCGAGCCTACCGAGTTAAGGCATAGTTTGGAGACTAAAAAGATAAAAGGACTTTATCTTGCAGGACAGATAAACGGCACGACAGGCTATGAAGAGGCCGGAGCGCAAGGGCTGATGGCTGGTATAAATGCCTCTTTAAGTCTTAAAGGCAAAGAACCGCTTGTCTTGCGCCGTGACGAGGCATATATAGGCGTGATGATAGACGACCTTGTAACAAAGGGAACTAAAGAGCCTTATCGTATGTTTACCTCAAGAGCAGAGTATAGGCTTTTGTTACGCGAAGATAACGCTATACTAAGGCTTGGCGCATATGGTCATGAGCTTGGGTTGCTTGATGATGAAACATTTAACCGCATCGAAAATATCAAACAAAATTTAAAAGACGGCGTGGAACTACTAAATACCAAAGAGATAACTCCTTCAAAAGAGAATTTGGCATTTTTGGCATCTATGAGCGAGGAGATAATCAGCGAAAAAGCAACTTTGCAAAAGATAGTAGCTAGAAAGAGCTTTACTCGTGAGAAGTTGACACTGCTTGATGAGTTCTTTAAAGAGCTTGACGAGATAAGCTTGGAACAAATTTTAGTTCAAAGTAAATATCAACACTATATCGGCGAACAACAAAACCAAATCGAACGCATGAAAGAGATGCTTGGCGTTAAAATCCCTGAAAATTTTAGCTTTAAAGGCATTAGCGGACTTAGTAACGAAGTAGTAGAAAAGCTTGAGAAATTTGCGCCCGCTACGCTTTTTGCGGCAAGTGAAATTTCAGGCATAACTCCCGCTGCTGTTGATATCTTGCATATCTACATAAAGATGTTTAACAAAAAAGACAAGTAGGATTTCCCGCTTGTCTTGCCTCTTAAATTTATTTTTTATTTAAATTTTATATTAATTATATTTTATAAACTTATAGCATAAAATTTATAAAAAATTGTATCTTATGCTGTTAAAAAATTTATTTTTATAAAATTTTTTCAGAAAATTTAATCTTTTAAAACATCACTTCTTCTATAATTTTAGCCTATTTTACGGTATTTTAAAATATGCTATTTTTGCATATTTTAAAATAAGCTTAAATATTAAAATTAATTTAATATTTTTTAGTCGTATAATAGCCGTGCATAAAATTTAAAAGGAGAGTCGATGGAAACGATCGTAAAGACGACCTGTCCGTATTGCGGTACCGGTTGCGGTATTGACCTTGTCGTTAAAAACGGCAGGATAGTTGGTGCAAAACCTACTCAAGATCACCATGTCAATGACGGCGAGCTTTGTTTAAAAGGTATGTTTGGTTGGGAATTTGTAAATTCTCCAAAACGTATAACACGCCCTTTGATGCGTAAACGAAACGGTGTTTTTGACAAGCATGGGGATTTAGAAGAGGTAAGCTTTGATGAGGCTTATGATTTTATCGCGGATAAATTTAAAACAACCGTGGCAAAATACGGAAGCGACTCTATCATGGGATTTAGCTCGGCTAGATCAAACAATGAAGACAACTATGTATTTCAAAAATTTTTTCGTGCACAAGGCAGCAACAACGTAGATCACTGCGCTCGTCTTTGACACGCTCCTACCGTGGCAGGTCTTGCCAATACACTAGGTAACGGAACGATGACAAACGACCTTGTGGAGTTTGCTACATATACTGATGTATTTTTGTTAATCGGCACAAACACTAGCGAGTGTCACCCTATAATCGCCATGCAGATACAACGAGGACTTGAGCGTGGTGCAAAGATGATCGTTATCGATCCAAAGCGCACCGATATGGCTAAAAAAGCAGACATTTATCTGCAAATTCCTATAGGCTCAAACATAAAAACGCTAAACACAATGATGAATGTCATCTTGAGTGAAAATTTACAAGATGACGAATTTATCGCAAATTATACTCACGGTTTTGAGTATTTAAAAGAGGTGGTTAAAGACTTTACGCCTGAAAAATTTGAACAAGAAACAGGGATTAAAGCAAGTCTTATCATAGAGGCCGCTAGAATGTATGCCAAAGCAGGGACGGCTGCGATTTGCTATACTATGGGCATTACGCAGTTTACCGATGGAACTTCTAATGTCTTTAGTCTTTCAAATTTGGCTTTAATGACCGGAAATTTAGGCAAAAAAAGGTGCGGGTGTAAATCCTCTTCGCGGACAAAATAACGTCCAAGGCGCATGTGATATGGGTGCACTTCCTAACGTCATACCTGCAGGCGCTGTAAATAGTCCTTACGCACAAGAGCAAGCACGCAAGGTGTGGCACTTTGAGCTTATGTGAGGCGGCAAATATTAAAATCACTAGGCAAAATGAACATGGATTAAGCCTAAAATTACCAAATGCAACTAAAGCAAAAAGATTTACGGGAGGTATTTATGCAGAACATTTTAGAGGGATTGAAAGCATTGCAAGAGAGATTGCAGACATCGAAATTAGACAGCGAGAGTTTAAACGTAGCCATAATTCAAGAAATACAGAACTCATTGCAAAGCTTGAGTGAGAGCTTGATGTACAAAAACTCACAAAAGCTAAATTTAATGTTTCAAGATATTCAAAACCTGGTCAAAGAGGGTCTGGAAAAAATGGACCAAGCGAGGTTAGAGGATACGAAAGAGACAGAGCAGGCATTAAGGAAGACGATACGGCAAGTGGAAGTGAAATTAACGAATTTAATAAACGGGATGAACAACCGTATAGACAGGTCTCTGACAAGAAGTATGGTATCAATCTTGATAGCTCTATTGGTAGGGGCGATTGCGGGAGCTTTTTTGACATATATAATGTTCAAATGGATACAAATTTTTTAAAGGACACGGATGCAGACGACGAGCGACTTAATCAGTTTGCTAGAGAGCAAATTAGACGAATTGGCAAACTACAACGAGCAAATAACACAGCGCTACAAGGAGATATCGGCGCAATATGGCAAACTAGAGAGCGAATATCAAACACTTCAAACTCAATACATAGAACTCTTGGACATTGTGAGTCGGCAACGACAAATTTTAGAAGATACGCTCAAGGGCGAATACGACAATTTAAACAAGAATTTAGAGAATTTGCAGATGGAAAATTCCAATTTTTTCAACAATCAAGTAAGCGAGATATTAAAAGCTGTATCGCTAAGATTGGAGATTTCATAAGTGTTAATAGAAAGAAGCTTGAAAAAGTTTTAAAAATAGACAAGAAACTAGAAATGGGCATGTTGTAAATTTGTTCTATCCAAGTAGATTAATCTACTTGGAATTTTATTAGATTATCTATGAAAAACTATCGAACGAACTATAAAACTAGGCAATCATTGTCCTTATTTTTTGGATAAATTTTCTTTTTAAATCATTCAAGAGGAAATTTAAATGTTAACGAAAGGTCAAGTAATGACGATAAAGAAGCTACTAAATAAAAATGTAAGTAAAAGGGCTATCGCCAAGAGGCTTTGTATATCAAGAGATACCGTTAAAAGATATGCTGATTTAAATTTTAAAGAGTGTCTAAAATTTAAAACCAGAAACTATCCTTGCGAGCGTATCGCTCCATATATGAACACAATAGAAAACATGCTTAAAGTATCCAATGAACAAAATAGTGCGATTCCGGTATCGGCTATATACGATGAGATTAAAAATATGGGGTATAAAGGCACATTAAGATGGCTTCAAAAATTTATAAAAACCAGAAAAATAAAAGAGCTTGGATTTAATCAAGCCATGATCGTTCGTTTTGAAACGAACCCCGGTGTCCAAATGCAAATCGACTGGATAGAGTTTAAAAAAGACGGACTATCTGCATTCGTGGCGACATTAGGCTACTCAAGAACCTCATACGTGGAATATGTAGATAATGAAAGCATACAGACTCTCATAAGATGTCATATGAATGCTTTTAACTATTTTGGCGGTATCTGCAGGGAATGTTTATACGATAATATGAAAACAATCATACTTAAAAGGCATTTTTACGGATATGCTAAACATAAATATAATCCTCTATTTGAAGATTTTGCCAAACATTGCGGCTTTAAAATATCGGTATGCAGACCATATAGGCCCGAAACTAAAGGCAAGGTCGAGCGTTTTAATAGATATTTACGATATAGCTTCCATAATCCTATGATAGTAAAATTTAAGATAAAAAACTATCACTTAACTATAGATATAGCCAATGTCGAAGTTTTAAAATGGCTAGATGAAAAAGCTAATAAAAGAATACACAGTACCACTAAAAAACAACCTTTTGAGTTGCTTGAAGAAGAGAGAAAATTTTTATTACCTATACAAAAAAATTATCAAGGTATTCATCCTGATATAGTCGTAAAAAGTTACAATGAAAACCGAACAATCCCTAGCAATAGTTTAGATTTCTTAAATGATATTTACAAGATACCACAAAGAGATATGAGGTGCTATGATGAATTTATACTGCAAATACATGAAACAACAACCAAGGGGAACTAATGCAAATAGAAAATTCTATTGGGAAGCTCTGCAGAGAGCTAAAGTTATCTAGCATAGAGGAAAATTTTCACGATATATCCAATACGGCCACTAAAGAAAATTGGAGATACTTGCAGTTTTTGGAAGAATTGCTTAAAAGAGAAGCTAGTGTCAGGATAAATCGCTCAAAAGTGGTTTTAACTAAGATGGCCGGATTTCCTTCAATTAAAACACTAGAGCAGTTTGACTTTACCTATAGCGTAGGTGTTAATAGAAAACAGATAGAAGAGCTAGCGACTCTATCTTTTATATCGCATCATGAAAACATAGTGTTTTTGGGAGAAAGCGGGGTCGGTAAAACGCATTTGGCGATAGCCATAGCCTATAGGGCTGTCCAAAATAGATATAAAGTAAAATTTATGACGCTTGAAGAGATACTCCATCAAGCCAATAAAGCCAAAAGAGATAGAAAATACAATAATTTTCTCAAACTTATGTCTATTCCGTCTATATTAATAATAGATGAGATCGGATACTTTAGCATGAGTAAAGAAGAAACAAATCACCTTTTTCAGATTATTTCTAAAAGATACGAGAAAGGGTCGATTATTTTTACTTCAAATTTGGTTTTTAGTCAATGGGAAACTTTGGCTGTCAATAGCAATAAAGTAATGTCTGCTATACTGGATAGAATTATTCATCATTCTCATATAGTAAATATTCTTGGAAATAGCTACCGAGCCAAAGAAAAGAGGGAGGAGGGATTATTAATTTCAGAAAATTATAAAGATGTCTCAAAAAATTAGATATAATGTCTGGTGAGTAACTTTAGGTTTGGACGATTTATGATTGCCTAGTTTTATAGTTCGTTTAACTAGTCCAAAAGGCTCTATATCATCTAAATAATCGCAATACCATTGAAGTAAAATTTTAAGTTGCTCGTCCGTAGCCTTCGCTCGCTCGTATCTAGCTTTTATTTGATTACGTTCTTTGTGGGCCAGCACGGCTTCAATAGTATCGTCGGTTATTCCTAGGTTTATTAGCGTAGCCATATTGGTAGTGCATATTGTACGAAAAGTTGCTCTAAATCCGTGGCTCGTCGTAATGCCTTTGTATTTATTCTCGCCTCCTAAATTCCTAATGGCTTTAGAGATACTATCTCTGTGTAGATGATTTTGCTTGTTTACGGCAGGGAATACATACGGGTTATTCCCAAATTTATTCCGTTCTTGTATCTTTAGTATGTGTAGAGCCTGTTTTGATAGGGCTACGGTATGAGCTACCCCCATCTTCATCTGACTAGCGGGTATGATCCAAATTTCATTTTGTATATCAATGTCTTCCCATTTTGCGGCTGCGGTATTAGCAGGGCGGTTGGCGGTAAAAATTTGCATATAGACGGCATTTTTAGTTTGAAAGTCCATTTTGTTGTCGTTTTTTAGATCGCTTAAAAACTCTTTTAACGTAGCGGTATCCGTAATTGCAGGCATATTTGTATTTAAATCATGTTTTTGGGCAAATTTTTGAGTAGATAAAAACTCACTGGATAGTCCAAAGCTTGGGTCTTTATGTATATAGTCGTCTTTTATGGCTATTGCAAATACGCTATGCATGTGAGTTATTATCTCATGTATCGTTCTTAGCCTTGATTTTGCAGGATTATTGGGGTTAAATATAGGCATTAAAATATCTCTTAACTGAGTGTATTTTATATCTTTGACATCGCATTCGCCTATCTTTGGAATTATATAGTGGGCAAAATGCCCCTTTATCTTATCTATGTAGCTTTGTTTTAGACCTTTTGCTATTTTCCCATCTATATAGGTATTAAACATATTTATAAATTTATATTTTTCAGACTTTCCTTTGATCTCTTTTATATCTTTTCCCGTTTCTAGCTCTTTAAGAACTTTAATCGCATCTTTTCTAGCTTCGCTTACACTATATATTCCTTCGCGAAATTCACCTATGGTAAGCGTCTTGTCGTTTGAAGTCCTAATGAAAAATGTCTTTTTGCCGCTCGGGTTTAACCATAGATATAGTTCTTTTGGATTTCCTACGGCTATTTTCTTTTTAGATTTTGGAATTTCTAGTTTTCTAATGTCTTTATCTTGTAGATTTACCTTGGATATGTTTGCCATTTAATTCCCTTCATTTCGTTATTTGCTTTCAGTTTTTAAGCAAAAAGTCCCTGAATTAAAAAAAGTCCCCTAATTAGTCCCTGAATTATCTGGAAATGATTATAACACAAAAGGCTACAAACAGAACCAAATGGAAGCTAAAATCAGACAAAAGCCCTAAAAAACGGCATTTAATAGAACTAAAAGGAATTGATTGAAACTTAAAAGAAGCTTAAATGGTGGTTAGAGGCAGAATCGAACTGCCGACACGCAGATTTTCAGTCTGCTGCTCTACCGACTGAGCTATCCAACCACCGGTAGTAAAAAAGAAATCTAATTATAGCTTTTTAAATTTAAAATATGTTTAAACCATGCCAAATTTATATAATTTTTTAATCATTTGTAAAATTTGCTATAAATTCTTTAAATTTATCTCCTCGCTCGGCATAGCTTTTAAACTGATCAATACTCGCGCATGCGGGGCTTAAGAGCCCGACTTCGCCAATTTGCATATTTTTTGAAATTTCATTAACTGCATTTTGTAAAAATTCACATTTATGAACCGTGATATTAAATTTGTTTGCTAAGGAGACCATTTTGTTTGTATTTGAGCCTATGGCGTAAATTTCGGCATTTGCGTTACTTAACACTTCAAAAACAGGATTCATATCCACGCCTTTATCATCACCGCCAAGTATTATGTGGATCTTGTGATTTTCATATCGCTTTAAAGCTTGTATCGTAGCGTCAATATTTGTAGCTTTCGTATCGTTTACCCAAAGTCTACCGCTTTTATCATAAAGTTCTTCAAGCTTGTTGTTTTCTATAATAAATTTGTTTAGCAGTTCTACGTCGCAGCGATCTAGTAGAATTTTTTCTACACAAAGAGCTAAAAGGGCGTCTGTTAAAAACGGTGTTTTAAATTTTATATCATCTATATTGATGTTGCAAAATTTAGCTAAGTCAAATTCGTTTTCATAGCTTATAACATGCGCTTTTGTCGGTGTTTTGGCATAAATTTTAGGAGATATGATAACGCCGTTTTCACTCATCATGCCAAAAGGCTTTAGTTTGGATTTTTCATACTCATTAAAATTTCCATGCCAGCTTAAATGATCGGGAGTGACGGGCAAAAGCACGTAAATATCCGGCTTTGCTACGTTTGTGTAGTGTATGGTAAATGAGCTTGTTTCAAGTATCCAAATTTTTGCGTCAAGGCTTAAGTCGGCCAACGGAGTTCCAACGTTTCCACCCATTTGCGAGCCAAATTTCTCAAGCAAGTGTTGCATCATTTTTGTTGTAGTTGTCTTGCCGTTTGTGCCGCTTATCCAGATGTTAAAAGGCATTTTAGAAGCGAAAAAATCATATTCGCTTATTAAATTTCTGGCTTTTTTTATAAGCTCGTTGTTTGGTGCAATACCTGGAGAAGTTATCTCAAGTTCGCTAAAAGATGGATCAAAAGCACTTGCTGGTAGCAGCTTGTTGCCAAATTCATCCTCCATACAGCAGTTAAATTTATCGTCATAAATGTCCCAGTCACCGCTTTTTGCGATAGCTTTTATCGTTCCGCCGTAGCCAAATAAGCTCTTTTTCACTTTTATTCCTTAGTCGATAAATTTATCTTAGCTTGATTGCGATTAGCGCGATGATATTTGCTAAAAGCGCGATGATCCAAAACCTAACGATGATCTTGTTTTCTACCCAGCCTTTTATCTCAAAATGGTGATGGATCGGCGCCATGAGAAAAATTCGCTTTTTAAAAATTTTAAAACTTCCAACTTGCAAAATAACGCTTAGCGTTTCTATAAAAAATACAAAACATATAATGATGAGTAAAAATTCATTCTTGCTCATTACGCCCATCAGCCCTATAAATGCGCCTATACTTAGGCTTCCGCTATCTCCCATAAACACTTGTGCAGGGTAGCAGTTATACCATAAAAACGCAAGTAAAGAGCCGATCAAAGCGGTAGCGATGATGATAACTTCTCCTAAATTTGCGATCTTTGGTAAAAATAAATACGAACTAAAAAGCGCATGTCCGCTAAGGTACGCGAAGATGGCTAGGGTAAGAAGTGAAAATATACTAGGAACGGTTGCTAACCCATCAAGACCGTCGGTTAAATTTACCGCATTTGAAGTGGCTACGATGACTAATGACCAGAAAAATATGGCAAAAAAGCTCAAATTTAACATAGGAAATTTATAAAACGGCACAAAAAGTTCAGCGCCGATATCGCTTGCAAAGTATAGTATCGAAGCGACTACTAGCGCAAGTGTGCTAAGGCAGAGCATTTTTACGCGAGGCTTCATGCCTGCATGGTTTTGAGCGCCTAAAATTTTACCCAAGTCATCATCAAATCCTATCGCGCAAAAACCAACCAAAGTTATCAAGCTTACTATCACATAGATATTTTCTAATCTAGCGCAAAGCAGGCTTGCCACAACTGCCGTAAATATAAAAACAAGTCCGCCCATCGTCGGTGTTTTGCCTTTTTTTTGATGGTTTTGCGGAGCAAGCTCATAGATCGGCTGGTTTGCGTTTTTTACTCTAGCCCAACGGATAAATTTAGGCATAAGCCAAATGGTTAGCGTAAATGATATGAAAAACGACATCCCTGCGCGAACGGTAAGGTATTGGAAGAAATTTAAATTTATAAGCTCGTAGATATAATAGAACAAATTTTATGCCTTTAATTATAAAAAATAGTAATTTTAGTATAATGTCGTTAAAAAAATTATAAAATTTGGAGGCAGTGTGGCTCAAAAAACAGTACTTGTGATAACCGACGGCATAGGCTACAATCCAAGCGATAAATTTAATGCCTTTAGCAGTGCAAAAAAGCCGACTTTTGATTGGTTGTTTAAAAATAGCGCAAATACTTTAATAAAAACATCCGGGCATGCTGTTGGACTTCCGCAAGGGCAAATGGGAAACAGCGAAGTCGGACACATGACTATAGGAAGTGGAAGAATTTTATATCAAAATTTAGTCAAAATAGACCTTGCGATCAAAAACGGTGACTTTGCAAGAAATGAAAAGCTACAAAAATTATTTAAAAAATGCAAAAATATCCATGTAATCGGACTTTACAGCGACGGTGGAGTTCACTCTCATCTTGCTCATTTTGACTATTTTTGTGCTCTTGCTAAAGATAGCGGTTGTGAAGTTTTCGCGCATATCATTACCGACGGACGTGATGTTTTACCTATGAGCGGGAGTGAGTTTGTTAAAAATATCGAAGATAAATTTACCGTAGCGACTGTTTGTGGAAGATTTTACGCGATGGACAGAGATAAAAGATGGGATCGCGTTAAGCGAGCGTATGATGTGTATATGGGGGCTGGCGAGAAAATTTGCGAGGCAAAACCTAGCCGATATATCGCAAAATGTTATGAAGAAAATATCACGGACGAGTTTATCGAACCTGTTAAATTTAATGGCTTTAAGGGTATCGATAAAGATGATGGAGTAATATTTATAAATTTTAGAAATGATAGGGTTCGCGAGCTTGTAAGTGCTTTTGGCGAGGAGAATTTTGACGGCTTTGAGCGTGAAATTTTAGTTAAAAATTTAGTTACAATGACCCAGTATGATGCAAATTTTAACTTCCCGATCTTAATCCCTAAAGAAAATTTAAAAAATACATTAAGCGAAGTTATCGCCGATACAGGACTAAGACAGCTTCATACAGCAGAAACTGAAAAATACGCACACGTAACGTTTTTCTTTAACGGAGGAGTTGAGGAACTTGTAAAAAACGAAACCAGGATTTTAGTTCCTAGTCCAAAGGTAAAAACATACGATGAAAAGCCTCAAATGAGCGCTAACGAGGTTTGTGAAGCCGTGTTAAAAGGGATGGATGACGAGCAGGATTTTATCGTTGTAAATTTTGCAAACGGCGATATGGTCGGACATACAGGCGATATCAATGCGGCGATAAAAGCTGTTGAGGCAGTTGATGAGTGTTTGGGTAGGATAATCTCAAAAGCTAAAGAAAAAGACTATGCTTATATCCAAATCAGCGATCACGGCAACTGCGAAGCCATGAGAGATGAAAACGGCGACATGTTGACAAATCACACGACATTTGATGTATTTTGCTTTGTGCTGGCGCATGGGGTTGATGAGCTAAAAGAGGGCATGGGATTAAGCAATATCGCTCCTAGTGTGCTAAAACTAATGGGGTTAAAAATACCGCAAGAGATGGATGAGGCTATATTTTAGCTGTAGCTTTGGTGTTTGTTTTGTCTAAGTTATTTTAAATTTATGAAAAGCTGATAAACTCGGAATTTGATATAAGAATAAATCATAAAAAAGGATAAAAATGAAATTTTCAGGTAAAAATGTATTAATAACCGGCGCAAGCCGCGGTATAGGCGCTCAAATAGCTAAAGTGCTAGCCGGCATGGGTCTAAAAGTTTGGATAAATTATCGTTCAAAACCGGAAATAGCAGACGCGCTTAAAGATGAGATAATAGCTAGCGGAGGCGATGCTGCAGTTATTAAATTTGACGTTACTGACGAAGATGAATTTATAAAAGGTATAAATTTGATAGTTGATAGTGACGGCGAGCTAAGCTATCTTGTAAATAATGCAGGCATTACAAACGACAAACTTGCATTAAGAATGAAAACAGAGGATTTTACAAGCGTAATAGACGCAAATTTAACCTCATCTTTTATAGGCTCAAGAGAGGCCTTAAAAGTGATGAGCAAAAAACGCTTCGGTGCAGTAGTAAATATCGCTTCAATAGTTGGTGAAATGGGTAATGCAGGGCAGGTAAACTACTCTGCTAGTAAGGGCGGAATGATAGCCATGACAAAGAGTTTCGCAAAAGAGGGTGCGAGCCGTAATGTTCGCTTTAATGCCATAACTCCTGGATTTATCGAGACTGAAATGACAGCTGTTTTAAGCGATGAAGTAAAAGAAAATTACATACAGAATATACCTTTGAAGAAATTAGGAAGTGCGGAAGATGTTGCAAACGGCGTGGCGTTTTTACTAAGTGACTACGCAAGTTACACAACCGGAGAAGTCTTAAAAATAAACGGCGGACTTTACATGTAGGCTAATTTAAGCTTAAATATATTAAAATATCGGACATTTTTTATAAGGAGAATTAAAATGGCAGTTTTTGATCAAGTAAAAGAAGTAGTTGTAGAGCAACTTAGCGTAGATCCTGAGGCAGTAAAATTAGAGTCTAAAATTATCGAAGATCTAGGCGCAGATTCACTTGATGTTGTTGAGTTAGTTATGGCTCTTGAAGAGAAATTTGAAGTAGAAATTCCTGATACTGAGGCTGAGAAGCTTATTAGTATTTCTGACGTTGTAAATTACATAGAAAAACTTGGAAAGTAATTAACCTCGCCAAAAAAGTTTTTGTATAAGGAGATGTATTGAAACGAGTCGTAGTAACAGGTATTGGCATGATCAACTCGCTTGGTCTTGATAAAGAAAGTTCTTTTAAAGCTATTTGCGAAGGCAAAACCGGCGTAAAACGCATTACGTCGTTTGATGTGAGTGATTTTCCGGTTCAGATCGCTGCTGAAATAACCGACTTTGATCCTCTTACTGTTTTTGACGGCAAAGAGGTAAAAAAAGCCGACCGTTTCATACAGCTTGGTATAAAAGCTTCAAATGAAGCCATGGCAGACGCAAATTTGGGCGATTTTGATGCGTCAAAATTTGGTGTTAGCTCAGCTGCCGGCATAGGCGGTTTGCCAAATATAGAAAAAAACTCAGTTACTCTTGCCGAAAAAGGCGTTAAGAGAATTTCACCGTTTTTCATCCCATCAGCTCTTGTAAATATGCTTGGTGGCATGGTTTCTATTAACCACGGCTTACAGGGACCTAACCTGTCAAGCGTAACAGCTTGCGCTGCCGGAACACACGCTATATCTCAAGCTGCAAAGTGCATACTTGTAGGACAAACAAAGGGTATGCTTGTTGTTGGTGCCGAAGCGACTATTTGCGGTGTTGGAGTTGGTGGATTTGCGGCGATGAAAGCTCTATCTACAAGAAATGACGATCCGGCTAAAGCCTCACGTCCGTTTGACGCAGATCGCGACGGTTTTATTATGGGTGAGGGTGCCGGTGCACTTGTGCTTGAAGAGTATGAAAGTGCTAAGGCAAGGGGAGCCAGAATTTATGCTGAACTTGTAGGATTTGGTGAGAGTGGCGATGCTCATCATATCACATCACCTTCTCTTGAAGGTCCATTAAGTGCAATGAAACAAGCTCTTAGCATGGCTGGAGATGATATTAAGGTTGATTATATTAATGCACACGGCACGTCAACTCCGGTAAATGATAAAAACGAAACAGCTGCGCTAAAACAAGCTTTTGGGGCAAATGTTCCGCCTGTTAGCTCAACAAAGGGTCAGATAGGACACTGTTTAGGTGCTGCAGGAGCCATTGAAGCTGTAATTTCAATAATGGCAATGCGTGATGGCATAATGCCTCCGACTATTAACTACACAACACCTGATGCGGATTGTGATCTTGATTATGTTCCAAATGTTGCCAGAAAAGCCGACATTAATGTTGCGATGAGCAACTCGTTTGGCTTTGGTGGGACAAACGGTGTTGTAATATTTAAAAAGTTGTAATTATGTCAAACTATTTGGATTTTGAAAAAAGCATTAAGCAAATTGACGATGATATAGCAAGCGCTAGAATAAAGGGCGATGAGCACGCAGTCGAAATTCTAAATAAAAATTTGGAAAAAGAAATTTCAAAAGTTTATAAAAATTTAAACGAATATCAACGTTTGCAACTAGCTAGACATCCTGACCGCCCTTATTCTATTGATTATATTAGATTTATGCTTGTTGATGCTTATGAAATTCATGGTGATAGAGCTTATCGCGATGATCCTGCAATAGTTTGTTATATGGGATATATAGGTGGCAAAAAAGTAGTAGTTATCGGCGAACAAAAAGGACGCGGAACTAAAAATAAACTTAGACGTAATTTTGGTATGCCACATCCAGAGGGATACCGCAAGGCTCTAAGGGTAGCCAAAATGGCTGAAAAATTTAACCTTCCTATACTATTTCTCATAGACACACCGGGTGCATATCCTGGTGTAGGGGCTGAGGAGCGCGGTCAAAGTGAGGCTATCGCAAGAAATCTTTATGAGTTTGCAAATTTAAAAACCCCAACTATAGCAGTTGTTATAGGCGAGGGCGGAAGCGGCGGTGCTTTAGCTATCGGAGTAGCGGATAAACTTGCCATGATGAGAAATTCCGTCTTTTCTGTTATATCGCCGGAGGGTTGTGCTGCGATACTTTGGAATGATCCAAGTAAGCAAGAGCATGCCACAAAAGCGATGAGAATTACAGCCGATGATCTTAAAAATTTAAAACTCATAGATGACGTGATAGACGAGCCAATAAATGGTGCTCACAGAGATAAAGACACCGTTGCAAAAGCTCTTGCTGATTATTTTATTACACAAATTAGCGAGCTTGAAAAGCTAAGCGTTGATGAGTTAATACAAAGACGAATGGATAAAATTTTATCCGTTGGGGCATATGAAGAGTAAATTTATACATCTGTATAAATTTCTCTTATATCCCATAAAATAACATCCTTTTTCTTTCTTATATATATCTTATACATAAATTGCTATAATTATCCAATTTCTTAAAAGAGGATAAATGTTTAACGGATTGATTCGGGAGATAGCCGAAGTTATTAGCTATCAAGATAATAAACTTACCTTAAAGGCAAAACATGTCCCAAATTTGGGCGATAGTATAGCCGTTAATGGTGCTTGTCTTAGCGTTGTGGATATTTTTAGCGGTGGTTTTAGCGTAGAGCTTAGCGCTGAAACACGATCGCATATAGCTGTTGAAAATTTAAAAGGAGAGGTTCATATAGAGCCAGCCATGAGACTAAGCGACAGAGTGGATGGGCACTTGGTTCAAGGACATATCGACGCGATAGGCACGATAGATAAAATCACCAAACACGAAAATGGCGTTGATTTTTATATAAATTTACCAAATAGTATGATGCCTCTTATGGCAAACAAGGGCAGTATTTGTGTAGAAGGAGTAAGCTTGACGATAAATGAAACGCTAAAAAACGGCGTTCGTCTTACAGTGATTCCTATTACTTTTCAAGATAGTTTATTTGGTAAATTTAAAGTTGGCAGACGCGTAAATATCGAAAGCGATTTGCTAGCAAGATATATCGCTCATCAATTAAATTTCAAACCCAAACCAAGCTGGGATGAGATAGATCACATTGCTAGCTTGTATTAGTTTAAAACCGAGTAAATAAATTTGAAAGTATGTCAATGAAATTTGAAATAGATGACGATCGTTTTTTACTCGGTTTTACTTCCAAAAAATTCGGACTTAGCAAGGGTGCGTATGCTGGATTAAATTTAGCCTTACATGTTGGAGATGATAAAGAATGCGTGCTTAAAAATCGTGAAATTTTAGCCAATTTTCTTGGTGTCAAGCTGGGTGATTTGATCTTTATGGAGCAAATTCACTCAGACAAAGTTGAAATTTTAACCTCAAAAGATCAAAAGCTAATCCCCTGTGATGCAGTTATAACAACTCTAAAAAATACCGCACTTTGCGTAATGACGGCCGATTGTTCTCCTGTTTTGATCATAGACCCTGTTTGTGAAGTGATTTGCGTTATACATGCAGGGCGCGCCGGGGTGATGAAAAAAATTTGTACCAAAGCTATAAATTTAATGGAAAATAATTTTGGTTGCGAAGCTATAAATTTGGAAGTTTTTGTCGGAGCAAATATAAAAGGCAGCTGCTACGAGGTAAAAGGCATCGATCTTGGCGAGCTTGGTCGTTATAAATTTAATGATAAATTTGATATGAACATGGCGCTGCGTGACGAGATATCAAGCCTTGGTGTAACTAAGATCAAATTTGAGCCAAGCTGCACGCACTGTGACGAGATGTATTTTTCATATCGCAGAGAGGGCGTAACGGGACGTTTTGCCGGATTTGTTATGATGAGGGGATAAAATGGGATATGAAAGTTTTGTTATAAAAGATCCAAGAGTTGCTAAGATAATCGAAAATGCAAAGAAATTTGACATAGAAGCACTTGAAAACGAAGCTATGCTTAAGACTTTGCTTGCTTCTCAAAAATTTACTCTTAGTCAAAACGAGCGTGATAGCATAGAAGAAATTTTCGTAAAATTAATGAAAATAGAAGAGGAAATTCAGTTAAGTAAATAGCAGGGATTGTAAATAAAATACAGACGCTTCGCATTATATTCTATGTGCACCAAATTAGGTGATGAAACTTTATAATTATTTTTAAGATAAAGTTGTAAAATAATAAGCAACAATGTAAAATACTGGATTTATGAGATCGTTGATAAAAAATTTATTGCATATTTTAAAGAGAATAGGCTTTTTATGTTAAATGAAATCAAAAATAACAGTGTTTATTGTAAAAACTTTTTCAAATAAAGGCATAGTCTATTATGCAAAACCGTATTTTTAGAAAAAAAGATCCTGAACACAATCATGTTTTAGCAATATTTTTGTATTTGATTATTGCTTACCAAAACTTTTATTAATATTTTAAAACATTGATAACCCAAACACTCTTTAGTGAATATGTTTCTAATGAAGAGATAATCAAAGATATGCTCGTAATTAGAAATAAGCTGTTGGACTTTAAAATAAAATCATCAAATGCTATTAAAAACAAAAGCAGAATGCATGAATTTTATAAAACTTTAAACAAGTCATTTGCAATGCCAAACAAGCAACTTGGCAATAAAATTTAGCTTAAATTTATAAATTTTTAAGTATAATCCAACCTTTAATTCACACACATCAATCCTAAAATTTGGTTGCGACATCTTTAAAATGTCGTTAAAGGGTGTGGAGGAAAAACCTAAATTTCGGGCAAAGCCCACAAGGAGAACCACAATGGTAACTATGAGAGATTTGTTAGAGTGCGGCGTTCACTTCGGACACCAAACACGCAGATGGAACCCAAAGATGAAAAAATTCATTTTTGGCGAGAGAAAAGGTATCTATATTATAGATCTACAAAAAACTATCCGCTACTTCCGCTATACTTACAACATCGTTCGTGACGCGGCAGCTGAAGGTAAAACTATCCTTTTTGTAGGTACTAAAAAACAAGCTGTAGAAGCTATAAAAGAGTATGCTGAAAAATGCGGTATGCCTTATGTAAATCACCGCTGGTTAGGTGGTATGATGACAAACTTCGGAACTATCCGCCAATCAATCCGCAAACTAGAAGTAATCGAAGCTATGGAAGAAGACGGCTCTATTAACCTTCTAACTAAAAAAGAAGCTCTAATGCTACGCCGCAAAAAAGAGAAACTAATCGCAACTCTAGGCGGTATTAGAAATATGAAAAATTTACCGGATATGGTATTTGTTGTTGATACTGTTAAAGAGAAAATCGCAGTTCAAGAAGCAAACCGCTTAAAAATGCCTGTTATCGCTCCGATCGATACAAACTGCGATCCTGATGTTGTTGATTATCCAATCCCTGGCAACGACGATGCGATCCGCTCTGTTCAACTTTTCTGCCAAGAGATGGCTGAAGCTATAAATGAAGGCAAAGCACTGCTTGAGCAAGATGCTGACGAAAATGTAAAAGAAGAAGTTAGCCAAGACGAAAAAGACGCAGTTGTAGCTGAGGCTGTTAGTGAAGAAGATTTTGCGGAGGATGAAGAGTAATGGAAATCACTGCACAAATGGTTAAAGAGCTCCGTGAAAGCACTGGAGCTGGCATGATGGATTGCAAAAAAGCTCTTGGCGAAGCAAACGGCGATATAGAAAAAGCCGTTGATATTTTACGTGAAAAGGGCTTAGGTCAGGCTGCTAAAAAAGCCGACAGACTAGCAAGCGAGGGTCTTGTTAGTGTTGAAGTATGTGCTGAGTGTAAAGCTGCAACTATTAGCGAGATCAACTCTGAGACCGACTTTGTTGCTAGAAATCCACAATTTCAGGCTTTAACAAAAGACACTACTGCTCATATCCAAGCTAAATCTATACAAGACGTAGAGACTTTAAATTCAAGCGTAATCAACGGCGTAAAATTTGAAGAGTATTTCAAAGGTCAGATCGCAACTATCGGTGAAAACCTAGTTGTTAGACGCTTTGAAACTATCACTGCTGATGCAAACGGCGTTGTAAACGGCTACGTTCACTCAAACGGACGTGTTGGTGTTTTAATCGGAGCAGCTTGCGAGAATGCGACTGTTGCAGCAAAAGCACAAGAATTTATAAGAAATTTATGTATGCACGCAGCTGCTATGAAGCCAAGCGTGATAAGCTACAAAGATCTTGATAAGGAATTTGTAGGAAAAGAATTTATAGCGCTTCGCGCAGAGCTTGAAAAAGAAAATGATGAGCTTAAACGTTTAGGCAAACCGCTTCATCATATCCCTGAGTATGCAAGCCGTTGCCAAATCGGTGAAGCAGAGCTTGAAAAAGCCAAAAAAGATATAGAAAACGAATTAAAAGCTGAAGGTAAGCCTGAAAAAATTTGGGACAAAATCATACCTGGCAAGATAGATAGATTCTATGCCGATAATACTGTTCTTGATCAACGTTTAACGCTTCTTGGACAATTTTACGTAATGGATGATAAAAAAACCGTAGAGCAAGTTATAGCGGAAAAAAGTGCTGAACTTGGCGGTAAGATCGAGATCGTAAAATACGTTCGCTTTGAACTTGGCGAAGGTTTAGAGAAGAAAGTTGATGATTTTGCTGCAGAAGTTGCAGCTCAAATCGGCTAAAATGCAAATTTTAAGAGCGTCTAATCTAGGCTTTGCGTATGATTATACGCTCTTTGATAATATAAATTTAGAATTAAACTCTGGCGAAAGCACCGCTATACTTGGAGTTAGCGGTTGTGGTAAATCAACCCTTCTTCACATTCTGTCCACACTTTTAAAGCCAAATTTTGGCGAAGTTGTATACGGCAGCAAGTCGCTTTACTCACTATCGCAAAATGAACTTATAAAAATTCGTAGATTTGACTTTGGTATCATTTTTCAAGCCCACTATCTTTTTAAGGGGTTTAGTGCTTTAGAAAATATCGAGCTAGCAAGCATTTTGTCAAACGAGCCTATCGACAAAAGCTATCTTGATGCACTTAAAATTTCACATGTTCTAAACCATAAAGTTGGCGAACTAAGCGGCGGACAACAACAACGTGTTAGTATTGCAAGGGTGCTAAGTAAAAAACCACGTATAATTTATGCAGACGAGCCAACAGGGAATTTAGATAAAGATACCGCAAATGATGTGATGAATGTTCTTTTTGAATACATAAAATCAAATGATGCGAGCCTCGTACTGGTAACTCATGATAACGAGCTAGCCGCAAAATGTGACCACTCATATCATCTTGAGAACAAACAACTTTTAAAAATTTCTCTTTAAATTTAAAGCACAAACTGGTCATATTAAGTTAAATTTCAATCCGCTAAAGTTTAAAATTTATCCAAACAAAACGCAAAAAACGCTAAAATCACGTAAAAATTTTAAAAAAGAGCAAAATGGAGTTAGTTCAATTTTTAGGCGCGGATCGCGTTATAACATTTATGTTGCTTTTCGCACGCCTTAGCGGACTTATCGTATTTTTTCCGTTTTACTCGCATAATCAAATTCCTCTAACTGCAAAAACCGTCTTTGCCATGCTTTTAACGATAGTACTCTTTCCTATGTCTCATGTTCATGATCATGCCATAAATTTTTTAGTTTTAGATATTTTAAGCGAACTCATGCTTGGGCTTTGTGCTGGAGTTTTGTTAAATATCGTCTTTGGCATGCTTCACATGGCTGGCGAGCAAATATCTATGGTTATGGGCTTTTCGATGGCGACTGTGCTTGACCCACAAACCGGTATAAATTCGGCAGTTATTGCTAATATACTAAATTTCATGGCACTTATGACGTTTTTGTTTTTTGACGGGCATCATTTGATTTTGCAGTTTTACGCCTCTTCTTTAGCGCAAATTCCGCTTGGCGACTTTTATCCAAGAGCCCAGATCGCGCACTATATGATTAAAATTTTTTCTGAATTGTTTATGTTTGGATTTATCTTGGCATTTCCTATTATCGCGCTTTCTTTACTGTCTGATGTGATATTTGGTATGCTTATGAAGACAATGCCACAGTTTAACCTTTTAGTCGTTGGCTATCCGATAAAAGTTACTATCGGTTTTGTTGTTTTGATTGCGATTTTGGCAGGTGTTATGAAGGTGATTAGCGATATTGCTTTAAGAGTTATTAACGATCTGCCTACCCTGTTTTTTTAAAATTAAGAAAAGAGCAATGAAAAATATCATAAAATATTAGATTTAGGTTTAAAGGAGAGATGATGAGGGTTGCGCTTATAAATAAAAATCCGGCTGTTTCACGTTTGATAACACTAAGTTTAAATAAAATCGGAGTCGGTTATGACGAGATTGATGATATTTTAGAGCTTCAAGAGTCATTTGACTGTATCGTGATCGACAGTGATATTGAAATTTTAGATGTTGATTTAAGCCAGCACTCAAATAGCGTCATCGCGCTTGTTCCTCGCGGCAGTCAAAAACCGGAATTTGCCGATGCTTATCTTGAAAAACCGTTTTTACCTACTGAATTTATAAGCTTGTTTGAAGAGACTACGTCAAATGCCAAGCCGGTTACTCATGTAGAAGATAGTGCTAAATTTCATGATTTTGAAGATGATCTTAGTATGCCTGATGAGCTTGGAGGCTTTGATGATTTTGAGCTGCCTAGTATAGACGAGGAGCATAAAGATAAGCCTGATGATGATTTGGAAAATTTTGAAGATCTCGATTTGAATGATTTAAATTTAGATAGCATAAACGAAGATGAAGATCTGCCAAGCGAAGAAGACAACAACTTGCTAGAAGAGCTTAGCAAGGATAATCTTGATAGTCTTGACGAGCTTGATGAATTTAGTGAATCAGAAGATATAAAAGACGTTAAAGAAAAGCAAGAAGAGCTTGATGATACTCTTTTAAATGAAGAGCTAAGTCAAATGCAAGAGGCAAAAGAGAATTTATTGGACGAAGATTTGAGCGAAGAAAAAGAAGAAGACGTAGAAGATGTAAATGAGATAGATGAGCTAAGTTCTTTGGTTGACGAGATAGATCATATGAGTGAAAGCGACAGTGAAGATGTCGGTAAAGATGAGGATAATGAGCCAAAAGATGACATTATCGATGATTTGCTTGATAGTTTGGACACGCAAGAACTAGACGAAGAATTTACAGATTCTAAAAAAGATGTAGAGTCAAAACAAGAGCTTGAAATTGATGAAAATTTAATACAAGAAGACGAGCTACAAGAGGATGAGCTTTTAGCTGATGAGATTGGGGAAGAAGTGAGTGAAGTCACACAAGAAAACATAGAAGAGATACATGATATTAATGAGATAGACCAGGCATTAATGATGAAAGCATTTGGGCTTGACGGAGCTAAAAGTGAGCAAGATAGCCTTAGTGAACCTAAAGAGCAAACACAAGATATAAAAGCTGAACTTAGTCAAAAGATAACCGAACAGATAAAAAAATCGTTAAATGACAGTGCTTTAAAAGAAGCCTTAAAAGATATGAATATAAAGATAAATATAAGCTTTGAGGAGAAGTAGTGAAGGGTCAAATTTTACTCATCAGCGGTCCTAGCGGCTGTGGTAAAAGCACTCTTTTAAGCAGGCTCTTTAAGGAGGAAAAAGGGCTTTATTTTTCTATCTCAAGCACAACAAGAGCCATAAGAGACGGCGAAATAGACGGTGTTCATTATCATTTTATAAGCAAAGAAGAATTTGAAGACGGTATAAAAAAAGATGAATTTTTAGAATGGGCGCAGGTTCATAAAAACTACTACGGCACAAGTTTAAAGCCGGTAAAAGAGCAGCTTGAGCGTGGAAATATCGTTGTTTTTGATATAGACGTGCAAGGGTTTGCCATAGCAAGAGAGAAATTTAAGTCCGAGATAACATCTGTTTTTGTCACTACTACAAATAAAAAAGAGCTAAAAAAACGTCTTGAAAAGCGCAATACCGACAGTCCCGAAACTATAGAAAACCGTTTAATGAACGCAGTCGGGGAGATGGAACACATTTTGGAGTATGATTATTTTTTAATAAATGATGATATAGAAAAAAGTTATCGCGGGTTAAAGTCTATCGTTCGGGCTATGCGTTTAAAAAGTACAAATATCAATCTTCGTGAAACGATCGATAATTGGATTGATTGTTAAAATTTAAAATTTATGCTAAAATCACGCTTTTAATTTAAGGAGAAAAGATGGGTATCAGTGTTCAACAGTTGTTAATAATACTTGCTATTATCGTTTTATTGTTCGGTGCTAAAAAAATTCCTGAGCTTGCAAAAGGTCTTGGTAAGGGTATCAAAAGCTTTAAGGCTGAAATGGAAGATGATAAGCCTGTAGAAAAAGTTGAGAAAAAAGAAGAAGATGCCGTTGACGCAAAGGTTAGCGAGAGTAAAACAGAGAGCAAAAACGCATAGGCTTTAGAAGTTGAAAGAGATAGTAAAATCTGAAATTTTAAAGATTATCGGACGCGATTTTGTTCTTGAAAAACCAAAAGATAAAAATTTAGCCCACTATGCTACACCGTTAGCCTTTTCTTTGGCAAAAGAGCTTAAGCGTTCGCCTATGGCTATAGCACAAGAATTTGCCGATAAATTTAAAGACAATGATCTTTTTGAGGTTAGTGCGGTTAATGGCTATTTAAATTTTAAATTAAAGGGCGAATTTTTGGACTCTTGCGCAAGCAAGGCTTTGCAAGATGGAGAAAATTTTGCCTCCTCAAAACCTAAAGATAAAAGCTTGTTGATCGAATACATCAGCGCAAATCCCACTGGTCCGCTTCATATAGGTCATGTTAGAGGAGCGGTTTATGGCGATACTTTGGCTCGTATCGGAAGATATATAGGCTACGATATACAAACCGAGTACTACATAAATGACGCGGGCAATCAAATAGACCTACTTGGTACCTCTATTTCACTTTGGGCTCGTGAAAATCTACTTGGTCAGAGTGTAGAATACCCTGAAAAATACTACCGTGGCGATTATATAGAAGATATCGCAAAAGCTGCACTTGAAAAATTCGGCAAAGAAATTTTTACAGACGAGAGTAAAAATTTAGATCTAGCGGAATTTGGCAAAGATATAGTGCTAGATATCATCAAAAAAGATCTATCGGATGCAAATATTTTTATTAAAAATTGGGCTAGTGAAAGGTCGTATTACGATAAGCTAGAGGCAACTATCGCAAAATTAGAACGCTCAAATCAAATGTATAAAAAGGACGGAGCAACTTATATTGCTTCTACAAAACTTGGCGATGATAATGACCGTGTCGTTGTTAGAGATGACGGCAGGCCTACGTATCTAGCAGGTGATATAGTTTATCATAATGATAAATTTGAACGTGGATATGATGAGTTTTTAAATATTTGGGGAGCTGATCATCACGGGTATATAACTCGCCTAAAAGCTGCTATAAATTTCTTAGGTTATGATGAAAATCGCCTTGAAATTTTACTTATGCAAATGGTTAGTTTGCTAAAAGACGGCAAGCCGTATAAGATGAGCAAACGTGCTGGTAACGCCATACTTATGAGCGACATTACCGCTGAGATTGGAGCTGATGCTTTAAGGTTTATTTTTATAAGTAAAGCAAACACGAGTAGCCTTGAATTTGACGTAGATGAGCTTAAAAAAGAAGATAGTTCAAACCCTATTTTTTACATAAACTACGCTCACGCAAGGATAAATCAAGTATTTGGTAAGGCACAAAAAAGTGTTACCGATGTTATAGATGCATCGCTTGATCTGCTTGATGATAGCGGTAAAAATTTGCTTTTTGAAGCGCTTACTTTAAATGAAATTTTAGAAGATGCTTACTCGCAAAGAGCTTTGCAAAAGTTGCCTGATTATCTAAAATCGCTTTGTGCGAATTTCCACAAATTTTATAATGAAAACCGCGTTATAGGAAGTAAAAACGAAGATGTTTTGCTTAAGCTTTTTGCGGTTGTTGCGCTTAGCATAAGAACAGCTCTAACTCTTATGGGTATAACTGCAAAAGAGCGCATGTAGCGAGAAATGAAACAGACACTAAAGCATATTTTTGAGTTTAAATTTGCTTGGCTGTGTCTGTTTTTTCTGGCTATTTTAGCTATTTTTATATCGCATTTTCCACCTTTTAGCACATTTCATCTTAGTCCACTTATGGTCGCTGTGTTATTTGGTTGTATGGTGGTAAATTTTTCCCCTAAAAGTTCTAATACACTTAAAAAAACAGGAATTTTGAGTATAGCCACAAAGCAAATTTTGCGCTTTGGTATCATACTTTTTGGCTTTCGTATAAGTTTTGATAGTATTAGTGAGCTTGGAATTTATGGTATTTTATTTGTTGCTTTGGTTGTATTTTCGACATTTGCACTTGCGATCTTTATAGGCAAGTGGCTTGGTCTTGGCAAGAGTTTGAGTGCGCTTATCGGCTCTGGTAGCGCTATATGCGGTGCGGCTGCCGTTATGGCGAGTGCAAGCACGATAAAGGCAAGCGAGCAAGATACGGCAAGTGCTATATGCACTGTTGTGCTGTTTGGAACGATAGGCATGTTTGTTTATCCGTTTATTTTTAAAGTTGGGTTGCTTGGTTTTGATGCAGATATGATGGGAAGATTTACCGGTGCTTCACTTCATGAGGTTGCTCATGTTATCGCTGCTGGAGCAAATATTTCAGAGAGTGCAAAAGCTAGTGCTGTTATCGTAAAAATGCTTAGAGTGCTTACTTTGGTGCCATTTTTGATCGTTTTGTCTATATTTTTTCGTTCAAACAAAAGCGGTAAAATGAGTGTGTTTCCGTATTTTGCGCTATACTTTTTTGCAGCGGTTTGTATAAATTCTCTCTTTGCTGTCCCTGAAATTTTACTTACCGCCATAAATCATCTTGCTACTTTTTTACTTTGTGCGGCCATGTGTGCACTTGGTTTTGGGCTAAATAAAAATACATTTGCAAACATGGGCTTTAAGCCATTCTTGCTTGCAGCTTTGCTGTTTGCCTGGCTGTTTGTATTTTGCTTTTCGTATATTAAATTTATTTTTTAGGAGATACTTTGAGTTTGATTAAAGCTATTGAAAATTTTAAAAATGAACCAACAAAGGATAATGAAATTTGTCTAATAAACGAGCTAAAAAAGGCTGAATTTCTAGCCCCGGTTATACTTGCTGCACCGCTTGCAAAGCCTGACGGAAGTGCGGTTTATGAAGAAGAGGGGTCAAACATCAAATTTGCCCTACTTAGTGATGACGAAAACGACAAGAGCTATTTTCCTGCATTTACAAGCAGACAAGAGCTGATGAAATGGAGAAATGATAGCGAGCAAGAAGTTATAAATTTGCGATTAAAGGATTACGGGGCTATGTTGCTTGATGATAAAAATAATTATGAGGGTATCGTAATAGACGCATTTTCGCATTCGCTTATACTTGATTTAAATTTCTTTAGAGCTATTTTTAAAGACTAAATTTGTCAGGTTTATCTAAAAAAGCGTCGTTTTTTGATACAATCGCCAAAAATAAAGGATAAATATGAAATGGCAAGATAGCAGACAAAGCTCAAATGTCGAAGATAGACGTTCAAATTCACAAGTAAGTAGCGCTGGTTCGTTTGGTGCGCTTGTACCTATTATCAGATTTTTGATGGGTTCAAAGATCGGACGCATAGTGCTAGTTATCGGTGTTGTGGCCTATTTTATGGGTTACGATCCTCTTGCTCTTATCGACCAAGGAGCCGGCACAACTCAAAGTAAAGCCATAGATGATCCAAAGGAGAAAGAAAATTTTGCCTTTGTTTCTGCTGTTTTGGCAGAAACAGAAGATGTATGGGCGAATATTTTCAAAGAGCATAAAGCTTCATATGTGGAGCCAAATTTAGTACTTTTTAGAGGGCAAGTTTCTAGTGGATGTGGCTTTGCTAGCTCACAAGTAGGGCCTTTTTACTGTCCGGCGGATCAAAAAGTATATCTTGATTTAAGCTTTTTTGATGAACTTGAAAAGACGCATAAGGCGGGAGGTGATTTTGCTAGAGCTTATGTTATAGCTCACGAAATCGGACATCATGTGCAAAATTTAGTAGGAACGCTAAATAAAATTCAGTCACAAAAATCAGGCGTTTCACAAGTAGAGCAAAATGCACTTCAGGTTAAAGTCGAACTTCAAGCTGACTGTTATGCGGGAATTTGGGCGCACTATATGAATAAATATCAAATTTTAGATGACGGCGACATTGAAGAGGCATTAAATGCAGCTAGTGCAATTGGTGATGACACTTTGCAAAAAAAGCACCAAGGACATGTCGTGCCCGACTCTTTCACGCACGGTAGCTCAAAACAGCGCATGGAATGGTTTAAAAAGGGTTTTGAGGGTGGTAAACTAGCTTCTTGTAGTTTTTAAAAATCGTCGCGTTTATAAATTTAAATACTATAAACGCGACAAAAGTTAAATTCTTAGTTGTGTTGCTCTTTTAGCTTGCTTAAAAATTCTTCGATATTGTATCTTGCACGGTATTGTTGGCTCATAAGGTGTAAAAGTATGTCGCCAAGATCGCAGACAACCCACTCGCCAGAGCTTTCTATACCTAAAAACTGCTCGCCAAGTGGCTTAAGCTTCTCTTTTAGATCATCTGTTAGCGATAATGCGTGGCGCTCGCCCATTGTTGTCGCGATAACGACTTGTTTTACGAAATAATCCTTATCACTCATATCAAACACTTGTATCTCTTCGGCTTTTTTCTCGTCTAAAATTTTCACGATATTTTCTATGCGTTGTTGCATGCTAAGTTCCATATTTTTTCCTTGATAAAATTTTATGATTTCTTCTTTTAAGACTTCGGGCAAATTTTCTAAACATTCCGAATGTCTAATTTGCGATGAGCTAATGTCTACATGCGTGCCCATTTTTTGCAAATTCTCCGGTATATCTATGTGATCGCGCTCTGCTATTACAAATTTCACAAGTGTTTTTAGCCTTGTAAAATCATGCCATTTATCAAGCGTTGCAAGATGATCCGCTCCGATTATCAGATATAAATTTGAAATTTCGTATTTTTCATAAAGATGATCTATCGTTTCAATGGTAGGTACCGGACGAGCCTTATTGACTTCAAAATCTGAAATTTCAACCTTATCAAGATCTCCCCAAAGTCTTGTTATCCACTTTAAACGAAGTTCGGGAGGCGCGGAGTAGTCGCTCTTAAACGGACTTATAAAGGTCGGCATAATGACTAGCTTGTCTATATTTAGCTCATTTAAAGCCATTTTTACGACACTATCATGCCCTAAATGCGGAGGATCGAAGCTCCCGCCAAAAAATGCTATATTCAACTCTTGCCTTAAAATCAAATTCGTAGATTGTAGCATATTAAGCTAAAAACAAGCTATAAAATATCACAAATCCAAGTTTCTAATCTAAATTTAAAAACTAAAATCGTGATTATATTTAAAATTTAATTATTTTTCTTGATTTAGCTTTTTTTGTAGCTTTTTTTTGTAAAATTACAGTTACTACTTCAATTAAAGGAGCTGAAATGTCGGTTAAGATAGCTATAAACGGTTTTGGAAGGATAGGCAGATGTGCTGCACGTATCATTTTAGAACGCGATGATTGCGAACTTGTCGCAATAAACGACACCGCAAAAAGAGAAATGACTAGATATTTGTTGAAATTTGATACTGTGCATGGGGAATTTAAGCACGATGTTAAGGTTGTTAGTGATGATTGCATAGAGGTTGACGGAAAGAAGATAAAAGTTTATTCTACAAGAGATGCAAATGAGCTTGACTTTGCCGGATGTGGTGCAGACGTCGTTCTTGAATGTACCGGAGCAAATTTGACTTCAGAAAAATGCGAACCGTTTATTAAAAACGGTATTAAAAAAGTCGTTATGAGCGCACCGGCAAAAGACGACACACCAACTTACGTTATCGGCGTAAACACCGATGATTATAAAAATGAAGCGATCATATCAAATGCAAGTTGCACTACAAACTGCCTAGCGCCTGTAGCAAAGATTCTTGATAGTGCGTTTGGTATACAAAAGGGTTTGATGACTACGATCCATGCTTACACTCACGGACAAAGCATACTTGATGTTAAGGGTAAGGATTTCCGCCGCTCTCGTGCTGCTGCTGCAAATATGATACCAACTACAACCGGCGCGGCAAAAGCTATAGGCAAAGTCATGCCTCACCTGCTTGGCAAGATGCACGGACAAAGTATACGCGTGCCTATGCCAAATGTTTCTCTTGTTGATTTAACGGTTGTTTTAGGTAAACAAACGACAGTTGAAGAGGTAAATGAGGCATTTAAAAAAGCAAGTCTTAATGAATTTAAAAATTTAATCAAAATCGACGATGAATACCGCGTTTCAAGCGATTTTATGAGTGATCCTGCAAGTTCTATATTTGTCCCTGATACAACACAAGTTATCTGTGGCGACATGGTAAAAGTTTTGGCTTGGTATGATAATGAATGGGGCTACTCTGCACGCCTTGTAGACATGGGTGTGTTTGTGGGCAAAAGGGGCTAAAATGCACGGAATCATCTCGGTAAAAGATATAAATTTAGCAAATAAAAGCGTCTTTATAAGGTGTGATTTTAACGTTCCTATGGATGAATTTGGCAATATAACCGATGATAGGAGAATTTTTACTGCACTTCCTACCATAAAATACTGCCTTGATCAAGGTTGTAAAATAGTCCTTGCATCGCATTTAGGACGCCCTAAAAATGGCTACGAAGAAGCATTTTCGCTAAAGCCGGTAGCAAAGAGACTTTCGTTCTTACTGCACCAAGAGGTAAAAATGGCAACCGACGTTATTGGGCCTGATGCAAAAGAGAAAGCTAAAAATTTAAAACAAGGCGAGATTTTGCTTCTTGAAAATTTACGCTTTGAAAAGGGTGAAACTAAAAACGATGAAAATTTAGCTCGCGAGCTAAGTGGATTTGGCGAAGTGTATGTAAACGACGCTTTTGGCGTATGCCATAGAGCTCATGCTTCTGTTGAAGCCGTGGTTAAATTTTATGATGAAAATACAAAAGCTGCTGGATTTTTACTACAAAAAGAGATCGAATTTGCCGAAAAACTTATCAAAAAACCGGCTCGTCCTTTTGTTGCAGTTGTGGGCGGAAGTAAGGTTAGCGGCAAACTCCAAGCGCTTAAAAACCTACTGCCTCGCGTTGATAAACTCATCATCGGTGGCGGAATGGCGTTTACATTTTTAAAGGCCATGGGTGAAAATATCGGTAACTCGCTTTTGGAAGAAGAGCTTGTTGAAGAGGCATTAATGGTGCTTAAAAAAGGCAAAGAACTGGGTGTTAAAATTTATCTTCCTGTTGATGTTGTCGCGGCTCAAAGTTTTTCAAACGATAGTGCCGTTAAATTTGTAACTGCACAAGAGATTCCTGCAGGATGGATGGGGCTTGATATCGGTCCTGCTAGTATTAGACTTTTCCAAGAGGCGATAATAGATGCTCAAACTATCTGGTGGAACGGGCCGATGGGTGTTTTCGAGATGGATAAATTCTCTAAAGGCAGCATAAAAATGAGCCACAGCATCGCTGAAACACATGCAACTACGGTTGTTGGCGGAGGCGATACGGCCGATGTTGTCGCTCGTGCAGGAGATGCCGATGAGATGACCTTTATCTCAACTGGAGGCGGAGCAAGCTTAGAGCTTATAGAGGGCAAAGAGCTTCCAGGTGTCAAGCCTCTTAGACGAAGCGGTGTAGAGCAATGATATTTGCAGCAAATTTAAAGTGTAACCACACAAGGGATAGCTTTAATGAGTATGCTAAAATTTTAAATGAAAATTTAAAAGACAAAAATGTCCTCGTCTTTGCCCCTGCTACTACCTTTTTAAATGAGGAGTTTAAATTTACCCTTGGGGCGCAAAATTTCTATCCATGCGAAAGCGGCTCATATACGGGTGAGATAGGCAAGGCTATGCTTGATGAATTTAATATCAAAACCGTGCTTATCGGACATTCGGAAAGACGTGAAATTTTAGGCGAGAGCGAGGAGTTTTTGAGAGCTAAATTTGATTTTGCTGTCAAAAATGGCTGGAGAGTGGTTTATTGTATCGGCGAGAGCTTAGAGTTATTTGAGAGTGGAAAAACACGCGAATGGCTAGACTTACAACTTGCAAATATCGATCTGGGATATAAAAATTTAGTTATCGCCTATGAGCCGATCTGGGCGATAGGAACTGGTAAGAGTGCAAGCGCAGAGCAGGTGGGTGAAATTTTAGAATTTATAGCTTCAAAGACTAGTGCACCGCTACTTTACGGCGGAAGCGTAAATGCTAAAAATATCGCTGAAATTTGCAAGGTTAAACACTGTGGCGGAGTGCTAGTAGGAACAGCAAGTTGGGATGCTAGCAACTTCTTAAATTTAATAGCGTCGTGCTGAATTCTTTTGTGTGATTTTTGCGAAGCTAGAAAATTTCATCCCTCAACAAGCTATATGCCTAGTCTTGGGATGGAGTTTTGTCGCAATCACAAAAATCACCACAAAATATTTTCAGTGATAATAAAAAACAAATAAACAAAACTGCAAAGTATCGTGAGATTAAACAAAGCTGTTTGTAAATTTACAAATCAACAAAACATAAACTCACAGTATAAGCAGAATGACTAAGAGGATATAAAATGATAATGCAAGGTAAAAAGGGTCTAATCGTCGGTGTAGCTAATGCCAAATCAATTGCTTACGGTATCGCCGAGGCATGCCATAAACAAGGCGCAACCATGGCGTTTACATATTTAAATGATGCGCTTAAAAAACGTGTAGAACCCATAGCTGGGGAGTTTGGTAGTAAATTTGTTTATGAGCTAGATGTGAATAATCCAGCGCACTTAGAAGGTATAGCAGATAAGATAAAGGCGGATTTGGGCGAGATAGATTTCGTCGTTCATGCCGTAGCGTATGCACCAAAAGAGGCTTTAGAGGGCGAGTTTATTGACACCACAAAAGAGGCGTTTGATATCGCTATGGGAACGTCTGTGTATTCGCTACTAAGCCTTACAAAAGCCGTGATACCCGTGCTTAAAGAGGGCGGATCGATCCTTACGCTAACATATCTTGGCGGACCAAGATTTGTCCCGCATTATAATGTAATGGGTGTAGCCAAAGCTGCGCTTGAGAGCTCAGTGCGCTACCTTGCACATGATCTTGGTGCAAAAAATATCCGTGTAAATGCTATTTCGGCAGGTCCAATTAAAACACTTGCTGCAAGCGGTATAGGTGACTTTAGGATGATTTTACGCTACAATGAAGTAAACGCTCCTCTAAAGCGCAACGTAACAACCGAAGATGTCGGCAAGAGTGCGATGTATTTACTAAGTGATTTGGCTAGCGGTGTAACGGGTGAAATTCACTATGTAGACTGTGGATATAGCACGATGGGGATGGGTGATGTTGCAAAAGATAACGAAGGAAATACCATCTTAACGTGGGACGCGAAGTAGATAACAAGTCTATAAAATTTTTTGTATTTCATTCACTCAAAGCGGACGTGACTTCCGTCATCGCTCCGCAATGCACGAAAAACCTTTCTTGCTGCCGCTTGAAGGGTTTTTTGGTGTGTGGCTTTTCGTTCATAAGATACAAAACTTAATGCTATTGTTAAACAACCCTATTTTAGGGTAATATAAAATCTCTACACAAAACTACAAAATAAAGGATAACCATGTCAAAACTTTTCACACCTTTTAAAATCGGAAATTCTGTGATCAAAAATCGTATCGTAATGCCGCCGATGTGTATGTATAAGGTAAGGGACGATAATGGCTTTCCAAGATGCTTTCATAGGCTTCATTATGCTGCTCGCTCACTTGGTGGAGCAGGGTTAATCATCGTAGAAGCTACAGCGATTGAGCCAAGAGGTAGGATCACTCATAATGATCTTGGAATTTGGAATGACGAGCAAAAAGAAGCACACGCAAGACTGGTTAAGGAGTGCGTTAAATACGGAGCAAAAATGGCCATCCAGTTAGCGCATGCAGGACGAAAAAGTGAGTGTGACGACACGCCCTTGGCGTCAAGTGCACTCAAATTTAGCGATGAGTATCAAATTCCAAAAGTAATGAGTTTGGATGATATCGCGCAAGTGAAGTCAAATTTCATCAATGCGGCAATTCGTGCACAAAGTGCAGGCTATGAGATCATCGAAATTCACGCGGCGCACGGATATTTGATAAATCAATTTTTAAGCAAGAGTGTAAATAAGAGAGAGGACAACTATGGTGGAAGCTTTGAAAATCGCACAAGACTTTTAAAAGAAATTTTAACCGAAATGAGGGCAGCAGTAAGTATCCCTATCGGTGTGCGACTAAGCGCGGATAGCTGGAAAAGCGATGACTATGATATAGATGAGAGCGTGCGTCTTGCAAAAGAGCTTGAGAGCTTAGGGGCGGCATTTATTCATGTATCATCCGGCGGAGTGCATGCAAATGTCGATAGAGCGCCGAAATTTGTGCCGCTTTATCAAGCCGGATATGCAAAGGCTATCAAAGAAGTTGTAAAAATTCCTGTTATAGCGGTCGGACTTATAACTACAGCAAGCGAAGGCGAAGCTTTGTTGCTTGGAGATGTCTGTGACGGTGTGGCGTATGGCAGAGAGCTACTTAGAAATCCAAATTTTGCTCAAACGGCTATGAGAGATCTTGGTGAAAAAGAGCTTATAGAAAAGCCGTATAGAAGAGCTTTTTAAGTACAATAACTAAAATTTTAACTAGGTAACAAAATGAACAACGAACAAAAAACACTTACTATTATCGATACATTTGGATTTTTCTTTAGGCTTTATTATGCCATGCCGAATTTAAAAAATAGCGACGGAAAGCCAAGCGGAATGGTTAGCGGTTTTGCAAATTTCATTATGAATTTGGCTGAATTTAAAAGTGATTATATAATTTTTGCGCTTGATAGCAAGGGTAAAACTTTACGCCATGAAATGAGTGAGGCATATAAAGCTAATCGCTCAGAGCCACCATTGGCTCTTAAAGAGCAACTCCCGGTTTGCATCGATCTGATCGAAAAAATGGGGCTTTGTTCTATCTCGCGCGATAAATACGAAGCTGATGATATCATCGCAAGTGCGGTAAAAAGTTGCAAGGAGCAGGGCATTTTTGTGCGGATCGTTACCCACGATAAAGACCTTTATCAGCTTATCGAAGATGGTAAGGTAAGCATTTATAGCCCGCAAAGTAAGATCGAGCATGATAGTGCGAGTTGTGTTGAAAAATACGGTGTAAAACCTGAGCAAATTCGTGACTTTTTAGCACTTGTCGGTGATAGCTCGGATAACATCCCGGGCGTAAAAGGCATAGGTGCAAAGGGGGCTAAAAAGCTACTTGACGAATTTGGAAATTTAGACGGTGTGTATGAGAATTTAAGCTTAGTTTCAAACGAGCGTATAAGAAACATGCTGTTTGAAGGTAGAGATAGTGCCTTTTTTAGCAAAAAACTTGCTACTCTTTTTGATGATGTTGAAATTTCACTAGAAGATATAAAAAAGGCGAAATTTCCCGAGAAAAATCCTCTATTAAACGTCGCGGACGAGCTAAGGGAGTATAATTTAAATCGCATACTAAAATCTATACAAAACGAGAGTGAAAATACAACAAAAGAGCTTGGTTTTGAAGCGGTTTTGCTAACAAATGAGAGCGAGATAGAAGAGCTACTTTCAAACATAACCCCGGATACGCTTGTTAGCTTTGATACGGAAACGACTAGTATCGACGCTAGTAACGCGAGTATTGTCGGTTTTAGCTTTTGTTTTAACGATACAAAGGCGTATTATGTTCCTGTGGCTCACAGCTATCTTGGCGTGCCAAAGCAAGTTAGCCATGAGCTTGCCAAGTGGGCGATAGGGCAAATTTATAAAGGTTGTGTCATAGGTCAAAATTTAAAATACGACTTTAAGATCGTGTGGAATAATTTTGGCATAAAACCTCCTAAAAATTTTAAAGATACAATGATACTAGCCTGGCTTAGTGAGCCAAGTCTTGCAGTAGGCATGGATGCGCTTGCCAAGAGGCTTTATGAGTATGAAACGATAAAATTTGAAAGTGTGGTAAAAAAGGACGAGACATTTGCAAATGTTGTCCTAGAAAATGCCGTAAAATACGCAGCTGAAGATGCTTGGATAACTCTTAAATTTTATCATACGTTTTTAAATTTGCTTGATCCTGAACTTATAAAACTAGCTAATGACTTAGAATTTGAGTTTATTTTAACGCTATTTAATATGGAAAACGAAGGTATTGGGCTTGATGTGATGAAGATGAGGTCACTGATAGAAAGTAACGATAAAAATTTAAAGCGACTTACAAGTGAAATTTACGAGCTTAGCGGCGAAACGTTTAATATAAATTCCGTAAAACAGCTTGGTGAAGTGCTTTTTGAACACCTAAAACTTCCTGTAAAGAAAAAGACAAAAACAGGCTATAGCACCGATGAAGCAGTCCTTAGCGAGATCATCGACACTCATGCCGTGGTGGCTAAAATTTTAGACTATAGAGAGCTTTATAAGCTTCAAAGTACGTATTGTGAGCCGCTTTTAAATTTGGCTTTAAAAGATGAAGATAGAAGAATTTATACCAGCTTTTTACAAACCGGAACAAGCACAGGGCGACTCTCTAGTAAAAACCCGAATTTGCAAAATATCCCTGCACGCGGACGTATGGCAAAAGAGGTTAGGTCTGCTTTCATAGCTAAAAGAGGTTTTAGCTTGGTTGGACTTGACTACTCACAAATCGAGCTTAGACTTCTTGCGCATTTTAGTAAGGATGAGGCCTTGCTTAGGGCATTTGCAAACGATGAGGATATCCATGCAAGAACGGCGATTAGTATCTTTGGAGAGAGCAATGATCATAATCGCGCAGTGGCTAAAAGTATAAATTTCGGACTGATTTACGGTATGGGCTCAAGCAAGCTAGCTGCGCAAGTAGGCATATCAAGAGCCGAGGCTAAAGAGTATATCGAACGCTATTTTAGGGTATTTCCTAGTATAAAGGGCTTTTTGGAAGGTATCAAAACAGATGCTAAAAACAACGGTTTTGTAAAGACTTTGTTTAATAGAAAGCGGTATTTTGACTTTACAAACGCTACTCCTATGCAGATCGCAATGTATGAAAGAGAAGCTGTAAATACGAAATTTCAAGGCTCTGCGGCAGACATTATAAAGCTTGCCATGGTTGAAATTTCTCGTATAACAGACGATAGAGCCAAGATGTTGCTTCAAATTCATGATGAGCTTATCTTTGAAGTAGCCGATGAGTATGTTGATGAGTTTGGCGCAAAAGCTCAAAAGATAATGCAAGAAATTTATACTCTTAACGTGCCTTTGAAAACTTCGTTAAATAGCGCTAAAAACTGGGGTGAGTTAAAGTAAAAGCAAATAAGGCGGGAGTGCCCCCGCCTTTGGTTATTTTATAAATCCAACTTCTTTGATAATCTTTTCTACTGCGGCGTCTTTTTTCTCGTTAAATTTGATCTTGTTTTGCTCAAAAAGGTTGTTGCCGTGGGCGTCTATGGAGACGATTAATGGTCCAAATTCTTTCACGCGGCAGTTCCATAATGTCTCAGGCATGCCAAGATCTTTCCAGTTTGCACTCTCTATCTCTTCAACCTGAGTGGCTGCGATAACGGCACATCCTGCCGGAAACACGCAGTGTATCGCGCCAAATTTAGCGCAACCATCCATAGTGCCATCTCCCATGCCGCCTTTGCCTACTATCACTCTAACCCCGGTTTTTTCGATAAATTCTTTTTCAAATTTTTCCATTCTCATACTGGTTGTAGGCCCAACCGAGACTATCTCATACTGCTCGTCTCCTTCAAGCTTTCTTATGATAGGACCCGCGTGAAATATCGCTCCGCCGTTTATATCAAGTGGCAGGTCGCGTCCCTCTTCGACCACTCTTCTATGAGCTACATCACGGCATGTCACGATGTTGCCGCTAAGATATATTATGTCGCCGATTTTTATATCCTCTAAGTCTTTTGCACTAACCGGTGTGGTTAAAATTTTCTTACTCATATCTAAAATCCTTATGCGATGTTACTTTGTAGTTTAGGTTTTTATCCCAGATGATGTGCCCTTTTCTGTGCGACCAACAGCCGACATTTACGGCTACACCGATGACAGAAGGGTGTCTAGCGTTATTTTCTATATGCACGCCCATGACAGAGTTTTGACCACTCATGCCCTGAGGTCCAAGTCCGATAGAGTTTATACCATCTTCTAGCAAGCGCTCCATTTTGGCGGCTCTTTCGTTTGGATTATGAGTGCCAAGAGGTCTCATAAGCGCCTTTTTAGATAAAAGCGAAGCGACATCTATCGAAGTTCCGATACCGACTCCAACAAGTAGCGGAGGACAGGCGTTTAAGCCATAGCTTGTCATTATATCCATAACAAACTGCGTAACACCCTCGTATCCCATGCCTGGCATTAGCACGGTCGCTTTTCCTGGCAAGCTACATCCGCCACCAGCCATGTAGGTGTAAATTTCACACTCATCGCTATCAGGAACTATTTCCCAAAATACCGAAGGAGTGCCTTTACCGATGTTTTTGCCTGTATTATACTCATCAAATGTTTCAACACTGTTGTGTCTTAGCGGAGCTTCTTTGGTTGCTTTAAACGTAGCCTCTCTTAAAAGCTCTTCAAGTTCGCCAATAAGCGGGAAATTTGCTCCACATTTTATAAAATACTGCATAACGCCGGTATCTTGACAGGATGGGCGGTCTAGTTTTTTTGCTAGTTCTTGGTTTTTAAACATCGTTTCATATATCGTCTTTGCCAAAGGTGCACTCTCTTGCTTGCTTAGCTCCTCTAGCTTTGCAGTTACGTCATCTGGCAAGACTTTGCCGCTGTATCCAACAAATTTTGCCATGACATCGGTCATTTTTGCGACAGCTTGTTCTTTTTGCATACCTTCTCCTTTAAATTTTATAGATGATTTATTATACTTGCGTTGTAAGCAGCGCCGTATCCGTTGTCGATATTTACGACACTGATCCCGTTTGCACAGCTGTTTAACATACCAAGAAGTGCCGCCACTCCACCAAAACTAGCCCCATACCCAACACTTGTAGGAACAGCTATAACCGGAGCTTTTACAAGACCTGCGACCACGCTAGGAAGCGCACCTTCCATGCCTGCAACGGCGATGATAACCTTTGCTTTTTGGATAGTTTCTAAATTTAAAAACAGCCTATGTATCCCAGCCACGCCGATATCTGAAATTTTTACCACGCTGTTACCAAGGATCTTTGCCGTCTCGTAAGCCTCTTCGACCACCGCAGCATCGGAAGTGCCGGCAGAAACGATGGCTATATAGCTTTGTGTCGTAGCTAGAGGTTTTGGCGTGATGCTTATTGTGTTGCCACGCTCGTTAAAATTTACATTTTCAAACTCGCTTGATAAAAGCTCGTAAATTTCACGATTTGTGCGAGTGATTAGGATATTTTGATCGTATTTTAGTATGCTTAAGACTATGGCTCTTATCTCACTTTGGCTTTTACCGGCACCATAAATCACCTCAGCAACACCGTTTCTAAGCTCTCTTTGCCTATCTATCTTAGCACATCCTATGTCCTCAAAAGGGTAGTTTTTAAGAAATTTAAATGCGCTTTCCTCGTTTATCTCGCCTGATTTTACAGCTTTTATGAAATTTGAAATTTCACTTTTTGTCATAAAAGAACATCCTTTCTAAAACCTTTTAGATCAAGCGTAATCTCAAACTCACCAAGTGAGTTTAGTTTGGAGATTATGGATTTAAATTTATCATCGGTTATGAAAATTTTCATGTGAGCAAACGGCATTTCAAGCTTAAAGCTCTTACCGTCAAATCTCGCTCTAATGTTTGCATATCCATTTTGTATGAGGATATCTTCGGCTTTTTCTACCAGCCTTAGCTCATCAGTGCTAAACTCATAATCCTGCGGTAAACGCGTTAGCAAACAGGCGTAACTTGGCTTATCGTGCGTATAAAGTCCCATCTCAAAAGACAACTCTCTTATCTCTTTTTTTGTGAAATTTTTAAGCAAAGACATTACGCCAAACTCTTTTAATGCCCTTAGCCCAGGTCTAAACTCACCCAGATCATCTAAATTTGTCCCATCTGAAACGTGTTTTATGCCAAGCTCATTTGCGGTTTTTATTATGTTTTTAAATACCTCGGTCTTGCACATATAGCAGCGCATTAGCGGGTTTGACTTGATATTTTCGGGGATGTTTGCCGTGATGATTTTGTGTGAGATGTTAAGATCTCTTGTAAATTCCTTCGCCTCTTTGATCTCGCGAGCTGGGATATAAGGCGAGTGCATGGTGATGGCTACTAAATTTTCGCCAAGCACGTCGTGAGCGACTTTTAGCAAAAAAGAGCTATCAACTCCACCGCTAAAAGCAACTGCTAGTTTGCCTAAATTTTGTATCTCGCTTTTAAGTTGTTCTAGTTTTGTATGCACGCATTACCTCATCTTTTATTTCCTGTATGCTTATGTTAAATTTTATAGCCGCGGCTTCGCATTCATCAAATTCTGGCTTTATCTTTTCCATGCCTTCAAATGTTGAAATTTTAACGCTGATTTCGCCGTATTTTGTCGAAATTTTTTCTATTTTGCGAGATAGTTCTGTCTTTGATACAAGATACTCTCTAACTCCTATGCTTGAAGTGTGCTTAAAGATAAGCTCTTTTAAATTTAAAACGTCTTTGTTTTTGCAAAGAACGCTTAGCTTTACTCCTGCGCGTGATTTTTTCATTATTATAGGTGTTAAAAAGACATCTAACGCGCCGTTTTTAAGTAAAATTTTAGTAGCAAACGCCATTTCTTCCGCGCTCATATCATCAAGATTTGCTTCTATCATTGTATTTGCCACGTGGTTTTCTTCATACTCTTCTTTGCAAAGCATGACTTTTAGTATATTTGCGTGTGGCATATCTTTACCGCCTGCGCCGTATCCAGTTTTTATGATATTTATGTCAGCTTTTTGTCTAAAAATAGCTAATGACTTTAAAATTCCAGCTCCAGTTGGAGTCGTAAGCTCAAATTCTGCCTTTCCTATACTAACTGGAACGTGTGTTAAAATTTCACTTACAGCAGGTGCTGGGACGCTAAGTTCGCCGTGAGCGCACTTTACGCTTCCGCCACCAAGCTCTACGCGAGAGCTGTAAATTTTATCCACATTAAGCGCATCAAAACAGATCGCAGCACCGACGATATCGACTATGCTATCAGTTGCTCCGATCTCGTGAAAGTGCACCGTATTCATGCTTACGCCATGCACTTTTGCTTCAGCTATCGCGATGGTTTTAAAAATTTTTATCGAAATTTCTTTGACATTTTGGTTTAAATTTGAGCTTTCTATCAGCTCTTTTATGCTTTTAAAGCTTCGTTCGTGAGTATGTTTTTTAAGCAAAACGTTAAATTTACTTGCGCTTATGCCACGTTTTTTAACACTTTTAAATTCTAGTTCGTATTCGTCATTAAGTCCTAGTTTATCAAGCTCGCTTTTTAGGTGATCAAAACTAACGCCAAGATCAAGCAAGGCGGCGATATTCATATCACCGCTTATGCCACAACTCGCGTCGTAATACAAAAACGCCATTATTTTACTTTTGGCACCGTTATAGAGCCGGCAGGTAGAACAAGCACGCTTGCATCTTTACCTTTTTGCGCAAATGCTTCATTTAGCGCAGTTTGTAGGTCATGATACGGTTTTAGATGTACCGCTTTCATCTCATCGTCACTTAGATCGCTAACTGCCCAAGTTTGCGCCCAAAGTGAAATTTCAGCCATTTTTGCAGCTTTGTGATATCCTAGGTGAAAGCCGTCTGCGATCTTGTCGATAACTTTTTGAGGAGTATTAGCTGAAGCCATTAGGTTAAAAAATGGTTTTGGACCGATACCGGTGCGGCATTTTGCTACCATTATTAAAATTCCATCTTTTGCAAGGGCTAGTTTGCCATTATCAAGAGCTTTTTGAGCTTGATACAAATCAACATCCATCGGATAAGGAGCTACAGAGATCACGATATTGGCTTTTTTAGGGATATTTACGCAAAATACCTCATCGGCTTTTTTAATACAGTCATAAAAAGAGTCGTTTAGGTCGCCAGTGCTAACATAATAAACTCCATGCTCGCTATCAAGAACAGTCATGATGGAAAATACATCTATGCCGCTTAGAACTTTCATCGCATCTATCATATCTTCATGCACAGGGTTGCCGTCTAGCTTTAGAGCTTGTGCGTCAGAACTTAGCGCTAGCTTATGATTTTGTTCTATCGTTTCGTATTTTGCCACGCCAGGCAAGAACGCCTTTCTACCGCCTGTATAGCCGGCAAAATAATGCGGCTCTACAGAACCGATAGCAATGACTTTTTTAGCTTCGGCTACTATTTTATTTAGATACATTTGAGTTTTATTTTTGCTTTCGCCAAGATATGTCATCTCATCATTTTTAGAGTCATGGCTGTGAACTTCGTTTTTCTTAGCTATCTCTTCATAAATTTCTTTTGAAAATATCATATGATACTCATCCTCGGTAGGATCGCGGTGGCAACCATTTGCGATGATGAAAATTTTCTCTTTATTGCGAAGCTTTGGATAAATTTGTTTTAGAATTTTTGATGTTGGGGTTGGGCGAGTGCCGTCGTTTACTATGATAACTATGCGTTCGTTTGTATCTATAAACTCATCAAAAGTAGCCTTGTTTAGCGGAGCGTTTAGTGCGTCTGCTATGAGTTTTGTCTCATCTTGCTTTGCCACTTCATTTGGCTCAAAAATGCCTATTAAATTTTTATCGTCTACATTTATATTAAAACGATCTTCTTTGCCATAATTTACAGAAATTTGCATCTTTTTTCCTTTTATATAAGTTTAACATCAATTATAACATAAAATTTACTTAAAAATATATTTTAAAATTTTTATTACACTTTATATATTAAAGATGCGATAAGGTCGTATTTTTAATATAAAGAAATTTCTTTGTAATAATAAACTTATAATAAATTGATTGTAAATTTATATTCAAAATTTTAAAAATTTTAATTATCTTTTAATTTTAATATAACTATAATTCGGTCTAAGATTTCTTAAAGAAAGGAAAACATAGTAGATGGAATTTTTAACATCTTTGAGTGAAAGCACGCAGTTTATGCTTCAGCTTGTTGTCGTGCTTGGTTGTTTGTTTTATGGTGCTAAAAAGGGCGGTATGGCTCTTGGTATTTTAGGAGGCATAGGTCTTATTATCCTAGTATTTGGCTTTAAAATGGCTCCAGGTAAACCTGCGGTCGATGTTATTTTAACGATCCTTGCAGTTGTTGTTGCTAGTGCGACATTGCAAGCTACAGGTGGTCTTGACGTTATGCTTCAAATAGCGGAGAAAGTCCTAAGAAAACATCCTAAATTTGTCTGTATCCTAGCTCCTGTTATTGGTTGGACACTAACTATACTATGCGGAACAGGACACACTGTTTATACACTTTTACCGATTATTTATGACGTTTCTATCAAAAGCGGTGTTCGTCCGGAACGTCCTATGGCTGCAACAACTATCTCATCTCAAATGGGTATCGTAGCAAGCCCGGTATCTGTTGCCGGTGTTTCTATGGTTGCGGTTTTACTTGGAACAGGTACAGTTCATATTGAGGGCTTTTCAAGCTATGTTGACCTTTTAAAAGTAACTATCCCGTCAACTTTTATGGGTGTTGTTATGATAGGAATTTGGTCTATTTTTAGAGGTAAAGACCTTGATAAAGACCCTGAATTCCAAGCAAAAATAGCTGATCCTGAGCAAAGAAAATATATCTACGGCTCTGATGATGTTAAATCTTTAATCGGTGTTAAACTTCCTGCAAAACAATGGAACTCAATGTGGATCTTCCTTGCAGCTATCGCTGTAGTTGCGGTTTTAGGTTATTACAAAGAGCTTCGCCCAAGCTGGACTATCTCTAAAGATAGCGCTGTAGTTCAGATCATGGCTGATAAAAAAGAGCTAAAAGCTATAGCTGTAAAAGACGGAAGTATATCAGCTCAAGCAGCAGAATTTAGCGTGGCAAAAGGCAAAGTAGGCGCATCTCAAAAAGCTCAATCAGTTGAGATCACAAACAAAAAAGGTGAAAAAGAGAGTGTTGTTCGCTCTGAAAACGGTACTGTAACTTATACCAATGCAAAAGGTGAAACAACAGAGTATCAAAATGCCTATATTAACGTATCAAGCAAAGAAAAAGGCTCAAAAGTACTAGGTATGGTTGATACTATCCAAATTTTCATGCTACTTGCTGCTTCTATTATGATGATTTATGCAGGCATCAAATCTTCTAAAATCGCTCAAAATGAAATTTTCCACAGTGGTATGGTTGCTCTTGTTGCGATTTACGGTATCTCATGGATGGCAGATACAATGTTCCACTCACATATCGAGATGTTAAAAAGCTCACTTGGTGCGGTCATGGTGGCTTATCCATGGACTTATATCGTAGTTGGTATGCTTATCTCAAAATTCCTTAACTCACAAGCTGCAGCAGCTGCTACATTCGTTCCGCTTGCTGTTCAAATCGGTGTTGATCCAGGCGTTATCATAGCTTTTGCTTCTGCATGCTACGGTTACTTTATCCTACCTACATATCCAAGCGACCTTGCTGCTATTCAGTTTGACCGCTCAGGAACGACTCACATCGGTAAATATGTTATAAACCACAGCTTTATTATCCCTGGTTTTATCGGCGTATTAACTTCATGCGCGATAGGTTATATCTTAGCTACTGCTTACGGCTTTATGCAATAATTCTTAAGCCCTCCCTCTTTGGAGGGCTTTTAAATTTCAAATTCTTCCAGCAAATTTTTTCTTATCACTCATATATACAAAGCTTAAAACTTCGGCTACTGCACGAAATAATGTTTCAGGTATCATGTCGTTTACTTCGCAGAGTTTATAAAGCTCACGTGCAAGAGGTGGATTTTCTATGATCTGCACGCTATTTTCAAGGGCTATTTTGCGAATTTGCATAGCTATCACATCTACACCCTTTGCCAGTATAACCGGCGCAGCATCTCTTGATTTGTCGTATCTTATGGCTACGGCGTAGTGAGTAGGGTTTGTGATAACTACGTCTGCTTGAGGGACGTTTTGCATCATTCTTTTACGAGCCGTTTGCATTTGAAGCCGTCTGATGCGTCCTTTAACTTGCGGATCACCCTCCATTTGTTTATACTCGTCTTTTATCTCTTGTTTACTCATCCTTAGATCTTTAAAATATTGAAAGCGAACGATTAGAAGATCAATTAGTCCTATTATAAATAATATAAGAAGCATGACCCCAACAAGGATGATCATCTTTTCTTTAAGCCATGCAAGCTGATCAAACATCGACAAAAAAAGTGTATGCGGAAGTTCTTTGATGAATTGTAAAAAAAAGTAAAAACCAACTCCAAAGACAGCACTTACCTTTGCTACTATCTTTATGCCGTCGATTAATTTTTTTAAAGAAAATAAATTTTTTAGACCTTTTATGGGATTTATCTTATTAAGATCCGGCGTTATTGGTTTTGTGGTAAATATAAGACCAAACTGCATCACATAGGCGATTATCCCTACAATGCCCACGCACACGCAGATAGGCAGTATCATTAAAAGCGCGCGACCAAGAGTATTGATAGCTATCATGTGTATGGCGCTTACCGTTAGTTCTTTGCCTATGAAACTTTGATAATACATATATAAAGAAACAAGTTGATCTTTCATAAAGCCAAGCATGACTATAAGCATTGTTATCGCAACAAGCAGAGTTGCAAAACCACTTATGTCTTGACTTTTGGGGACGTTGCCGTCTTTTTTGGCGTCTTCTATCTTTTTGGAGGTTGCTTCTTCGGTTTTCTCTTCGTCTTCGCCTGCCATATCTTCTCGCTAAAATTTTTGGCTTATTATATCTTAAATTTATATCTTTAAATAAATTTAAAAAGAAGAGCAATTTTATCTTATATACTTAAAAATATTTAAAAATAATTACTTATAAATAATAAAATTTATTGTAGTTTTAGTTTTGTTATATTATTATTAAAACCTAATTTAAATCTTTAAAAAAAGGAGTAGTTGTGAAGACTAAAATTTTATTCCTAAGTTCAGTTGCTTTAGCGAGCTCCCTTTTTGCAGGAAATCTTGCAAAAGACGCATTAGATGCAGGCATAGTACCTCTTCCTAGTGATGGAAAAGCACTTACTAAGATGATAAATGACGCAGCGCCTGATGCTAAAGAGTATCCTACTACTATGGCTGCTTATGAGCTTGGCATGAGATTATATTTTGATCCTCGCCTTTCTAAATCAGGCATCATAAGTTGTAATACCTGTCATAACCTAGGTCTTGGCGGTGTTGATGGCGTGCCTGCTTCAACAGGACATAAATGGACTCCAAACCCACATCACGTAAACGCTCCAACTGTTTACAATTCAGTATTTAACTCTGTTCAGTTTTGGGATGGACGTGCCGCACATCTAGCCGCACAAGCTGCAGGTCCTATGACCGCACTTCCTGAGATGGCATCTACTCCTGAGCTTGTTGTGGATAGACTAAAGTCAATCCCTGCTTATGTTGATGAGTTTAAAAAAGCGTTTAATAGCGAGATAAATTTTGATCTTGTAACGACTGCGATTGGAATTTTTGAAAGAACACTTGTCACTCCGTCAAGATTTGACAAATTTCTTGAAGGTGATGAAAATGCACTAAATGATGCTGAGAAAAAAGGTCTTCAAATTTTCCTTGATAAAGGTTGTGCTACTTGTCACAACGGTGTAAATTTAGGCGGAACACTTCAGCCGTTTGAGGTTGCTGCTAAGTATGAATTCGCAGATGTTGGCGACTTTAAAGGCGATGCTAACGGTATGGTAAAAGCACCTACTTTGCGTAATATCGAGCTAACGGCACCGTATTTCCACAATGGCGCGATCTGGTCTTTAAAAGATGCGGTTAAAGCTATGGGAAGTATACAGCTTGGCATAGATATAAATGATAATGAGGCTAACAGTATCGTAACGTTCTTAAATTCATTAACAGGCAAAATGCCTAAAATCGAATATCCGATGCTTCCTGCTTCTACGGATAAAACTTCAAAACCTGAACTTGACTACTAAAATTTAAGGGGCGCGTTAAGCGCTCCTTTTGCTTTCAACTAAAATTTATTAATTTTATAGTAAAATCCACTACTTATAACCAACAAAGCTCCATAAATCTTTTAAAATTTAAAAGTGCTTTTTGGTAACTTACCACATGAAAGGATAGCATGTCAAAGTACGCTATTATCAAGAACGGCGGGAAACAATACAGAGTTAGCGAAGGTCAATTCCTAAATTTAGATCGTTTTGAAGCCGAAGCAAAATCAACCGTTGAAATTACAGAAGTTTTGGCTGTAAATGACGGCGTAGTTAAGGTAGGTGCACCGTTTGTTGAGGGTGCAAAAGTTGTCTTAGAAGTCGTAGCACTAGGTAAAGATAAAAAAGTTGTTATCTATAAAAAACGTAGACGTAAAGACTCAAAGCTTAAACGCGGTTTTAGAAGACAATACACACGCGTTAAAGTAGTAAGCATAGCAGGCTAAGGAGAAAAGATATGGCACACAAAAAAGGTCAGGGCTCAACCCAAAATAACCGTGATAGTATCGGACGTCGTTTAGGTGTTAAAAAATTCGGTAGCGAATTTGTTCGTGCAGGTAACATTATAATCCGCCAAAGAGGCACAGCAACTCATCCAGGCAATAACGTGGGCATGGGTAAAGATCACACTATCTTTGCTCTTGTTGATGGGTATGTGAAATTTGAGCGTAAAGATAAAAACCGCAAAAAAGTTTCTGTTTATCCAGCAGCTTAATCCTAAACCAGAGGGCTTTTGCCCTCTTTTTCCCTTAAGCTTAAAATATATCTCATAAAATTTCAAATCACTAAAATTTATCCTTTATTTTTGCACTAAACCTGCTATAATTGCGCAAAATTGATCAAGGAAATTTAAATTGCCGTTATTTGAAAATTTTAAACAACAAAAAAATCTTATCTTTCTTTCGCTGTTTTTATCAGCCATCTGTGCTTTAATGCTTATTAGCAAAAGCTTCATGGTTATAGCCTTTGGAATTTGTATATTTTTATATGGAATTTCCGTATTAGAGCTTAGTTTTTCGGGCTTATCAGGTATTGAAACATTTTTAAAAAATACAACAAGTAGCAAATTTAAAAGTTTCCTTTTTGGTCTTATATCTACTTTTATAATGCAATCAAGCGGTCTGGTTAGTGTGATCGCCATATCTTTTTTAAGTGCCAGTCTTATAACGCTTGGTGCTGGATTAGCTATCATTTATGGGACAAATCTAGGCACTGTTTCTACTACTTGGCTGGTTGCAGGTGTTGGGTTAAAAACCCAGATCATTTACTACGCTATGCCGCTTATCATTATCGGCGTTATAATGTTTTTTAATAAGTCAAAAGGTATTAAAAGCGGAGGATATTTTCTTTTTAGTATAGGGCTTTTATTTTTAGGGATACACTATATGAAGTCTGGATTTGACGGTATCAAAGATACTATAGATCTTGCTGCATACGCTATGGACGGTATTAAAGGGCTTTTGGTTTATACGCTCATAGGTATTATCGTAACGGTTTTGATGCAAAGTTCAACGGCAACGCTAACATTAACTATAACGGCTTTAAGCGTAGGGCAGATGAGCTATGAAAACGCTATTGCGATAGCGATAGGCTCAAACGTAGGAAGCACCGTCGTAGCTGTGATTGGTTCGATAAACGCAAATTCCGAGGGTAAAAAGCTGATGTTAGGGCATGTGATATTTAATATAGCCTCTGCAACGATAATGCTTTGTTTTATAAATTCCATCATTCCCATTACTGACTTTGTGGCTGATTTTTTGGGCATAGACGGCAGTGATTATTCGCTAAAACTCGCTATTTTTCATACTTTGTTTAACCTGATTGGAATTGTTATATTTTATCCTTTGACGACAAGGCTGACCATACTTTTAGACCGCCTAATAAAACCGGCTCAAATTCGATCAAAAGTGATAACGGCTAAATTTTTAGATGAAAAATCCATCCAATTCGTCGATAGTGCGTTAATCGTTTTAGTAAAAGAGATGGCACATTTATATGAAAACACGACATCTATCATCGCAAAATCAATTAGCATAAGCAAAAACGATATTGATTCGCCACTTTCATCACAAGAGGTTATAGAGGCTAAAAATACACCAATGGCTATAGACTTTGACGAGCTTTATAATAATAGATTTAAAGAAGTTTATAGTCAGATAATCAGCTATCTAATAAGCGCTAGTGCAAACGCTACGGAAAAAGATATCGCTAAATTTATGGATATTCGTCGTGGGGCGCTTTTGTTGGCAGAAACATTAAAAGATGTAAAAAATATCCAGCCAAATGTATTTAAATTTATGAGTTCATCTAACGAATACATAAAAGCCGAATACGACAAACTTCGTGTAAAAATTTTACATATTTTACGCGTTATAAAGCGTATCCAAGACTTTGAGATAGATAGCAAATCAGGGCTAAAAGAGCTAAGGCGACTTTATGATGAGTATGAAAGTGTGCAGTTTGCACCTGATATTTTGCTAAACGAGCGTAAAATTTCAAACAAAATGGCGACATCGCTCATGAACGACACCGATATCGTAAAAGAAATGACTAGAAATTTGTTAAAAATTATCGAAATAATATCTACTAGAAGCGAAGATGAGGGAGAATTTGAGATAATTAGACGCAACCTCATGAGTAGCAAACAGCTTTAAATTTCAGCAATTTTAGCTATAATCGCCTAAAAATTAAAGGTAAAATATGTTTATAGATAGCGTAAAATTAACATTGGCTTCAGGACATGGCGGAGCCGGAGCTGTAAGTTTTAGACGTGAAAAACACGTTATTTTAGGTGGTCCTGATGGCGGAGATGGCGGAGATGGCGGAGATGTTTATTTTGTCATCGACAACAACTCTCATACACTAGCGGCATATAAAGGCAAAAACAAACTAAGCGCTAAAAACGGCGAGCCAGGCATGGGTCGTAGGATGACTGGCAAAAAAGGCGAGAGCTTGGAGCTTATCGTTCCACCGGGAACTGCCGTGTATGATGATGAAACTGGAGAGTTACTACTTGATCTAGTAAACGAGGGCGAGCGAGTGTTGTTTTTAAAAGGGGGTAAAGGCGGTCTTGGTAACGTACATTTTAAAAGCTCGACCAACCAAGCTCCTGAATACGCACAAAAAGGCACTCCAGAAGAAATTTGCAATGTTCGTTTAGAGTTAAAGCTAATTGCCGATGTCGGACTTGTCGGCTTTCCAAATGTTGGTAAAAGCACGCTTATATCGACTGTTTCAAACGCTAAACCACAGATAGCAAACTATGAATTTACAACCCTTACGCCAAAACTTGGACTCGTAGAAGTTGATGAATATAACGGCTTTGTTATGGCTGATATCCCAGGTATAATCGAAGGTGCAAGCGATGGACGAGGGCTTGGAATTCAGTTTTTAAAACACATCGAGCGAACTAAAATTCTGCTTTATATGATAGATCTAGCAAACTACCGTGAGCTTGATGAGCAGTTTTTTACTCTTCGTGCCGAGGTTGAGAAATTTTCTCCCGAGCTTGCCAAAAGAGACTATGCTATCGCACTAACCAGAATGGATGCGGCAGAAAATTTAGAGGAAAAAGTAGGTGAATTTATAAGCAAGCTTGGTCTTAAGGCTGGAGATAAATTTAAGCAAGATATTTATGAATTTGATGCCTTAAAACCATACTTTATATTACCTATCAGCTCTGCGACAAACGAGAACATAAGCGAGCTTAAATTTAGCTTGCTTGAATTGCTTAAAAAAGATAAGTAACCGTCGCAGGAGATAGTATGAATATAATTTTTATGGGAACTCCCGAGTATGCTACGGATATATTAAGTGAAATTTTAAAAGCGGACATCAAGGTTGTAGGCGTATTTACTCAACCCGACAAGCCGGTTGGCAGGAAGCAGGTTCTGACTCCGCCGCACATCAAAACTTTTTTAAATGAGAACTATAAAGATATCCCTGTGTTTCAACCTATAAATTTAAAAGAGCAAGAAACACATGAACAAATTCGTTCTTTAAAACCTGACTTTATTGTGGTTGCAGCTTATGGACAGATCTTACCTAAGGCCATTTTAGATATCGCTCCTTGTATAAATTTACATGCCTCTATACTTCCTAAATATCGCGGTGCAAGCCCCATACAAAGCGCACTTTTAGCGGGAGAAACGACAACGGGTATAACGGCGATACTGATGGATGAGGGGCTTGATACGGGTGCGATACTTGCATTTGCATATACAAACTGTGAAGATAAAACAAGCGGAGAGCTTTTTGATGAACTTGGAAAGATCGCAGGAGAGCTTATAGTTGATGTTTTGCAAAATTTTCCAACCATCACACCACAGCCGCAAGATGACACGCAAGCTACGATTTGCAAGAAGATAAAAAAACAAAGTGGACTTTTTAGCTTTGACGAAGATGCTAGTCAAATTTATAATAAATTTCGTGCCTACACGCCTTGGCCCGGGATATTTTTAGAAAGCGGACTTAAAATTTTAAGCCTAAAACCATTACAGATGAGCGGAAAAAGCGGTGAAATTTTAGAAATTTCAAAAGATGGTTTTGTTGTTGCTTGTAAAAGCGGTGCTTTGCAAATTTTAAGCCTGCAAGAGCCAAGCAAAAAGGCTGTTAATGCGACGGCGTATCTAAACGGCAAAAGGCTTGGCATTGGTGATAGAATTTCTTGAGGAGTGTGCCTCAACGCATAATGAAATTACCCAAGGCGTAAGAGTCGGTGTCATAAAGCCGCCATTTGCTATGTGCGCTAAAACCCAAACAGCAGGTGTTGGAAGTAGGGGAAATAAATGGATAGGACTTGAGGGCAATCTTTTTTTATCATTTTGCTTGCATAAAAACGCACTTCCTGATGACTTAAATGACGCGTCGATATCTATTTATTTTTCCATGATAATGAAAAATTTTTTAGAAAATTTAGGTTCTAAAATTTGGGTTAAATGGCCAAATGATTTTTACGTAAATGACCTTAAAATCGGCGGAACGATCAGCACTAAAATAGGCGAAATTTATATCGGAAGCATAGGTTTAAATTTAGCCCGCGCTCCCCAAAATACGGGTGTTTTAGACATCAAAACTACTCCGAATGACGTTGTTTGGGGCTTTTGCGATAAGCTTGAAGAAAAAATCCCGTGGAAGCAAATTTTTAGCAAATTTAAGATAGAATTTGAGCGTTCAAAGAGTTTCATAACGCATATAAATGGCGAAATAGCGGATTTATCGGCAGCTTCGCTTTGTGAAGATGGTTCTATTTTGTTAGATAATAAAAAGGTGTATTCTTTAAGATGAGTGAAGTTATAACAATAGCAAATCAAAAGGGCGGAGTAGGTAAGACGACTACGGCAGTAAATTTAGCAGCCTCATTAGCAGTCGCAGAGAAAAAAGTCTTACTTATTGATATTGATCCGCAAGCAAACGCTACTACGGGAATGGGATTTAGTAGAAGTGACTATGAATTTAATATCTACCATGTTTTAACTGATCGCAAAAAACTTTCGCAAATAGTACTAAAAACAGAAATCCCAACACTTTTTCTAGCGCCGTCAAATATCGGCTTGGTTGGCATAGAGCAGGAATTTAACGACCAAAGTAAAGATTACAAACTGATCTTGAAAAACAAAATAGCCGAGGTTTTAGACGATTATGACTTTATCATCATCGATAGCCCTCCTGCTCTTGGCAGTATTACGATAAATGCTTTAAGTGCTAGCGATAGCGTTATTATACCGATACAGTGTGAATTTTATGCACTTGAGGGGCTTGCGCTTATACTAAATACAGTAAAAATCATCAAAAAAACTATAAATCCAAAGCTTAGCATAAAGGGATTTTTGCCGACCATGTTTAGTTCTCAAAACAATCTCTCAAAAGAGACGGTGGCAAATTTAAAGCAGCATTTTAAGCACAAGCTTTTTGTTAGCAAAGACAGCGAAGATGATTTGGTTATTATCCCGCGTAATGTAAAGCTTGCCGAAAGCCCGAGTTTTGGCAAGCCGGTTATTCTTTACGATATAAAGTCACCAGGCTCGATCGCATATCAAAATTTGGCTCATTCGATACTTAATTAAGGACAATAATGGCAAAGAAAAAGTTAGAAATCAATCTAGGAAATATGCTCTCTGACGCAAATTCTGCATACAAAGATGATGATGTTCTTGACTATTTTGGACTTAGCTCCGATGTGGTTGAAGAGATTGATGTAGCTAAAATATCGCCAAATCCATATCAACCACGTAAAAATTTTGATGAAGAAGCCTTAAAAGAATTGGCTCAAAGTATTAAACGACACGGTCTTATTCAACCTATTATTGTTATTAGAAAAGACGGCGGATATATGCTTATCGCGGGCGAGCGTAGATTTAGAGCCACAAAGCTACTTAATGAAAGCAAGATAAAGGCGATAGTTGCCAACCTAGAATCAAAAAATTTAAGAGAAATCGCACTTATTGAAAATATTCAACGTGAAAATTTAAATCCTATAGAGCTTGCTAATTCGTATAAAGAACTTATAAGCGAGTATAAAATCACCCAAGAGGGGCTATCAAATATAATCCACAAAAGTCGCACGCAAATAACAAACACAATGCGTCTTTTGCTTTTAAGCGAAACAACAAAACGACTTTTGCAAGAAGATAAAATCACGCAAGGTCATGCAAAAGTCATAGTTGGACTTAAACCTGATGAGGAAAAAATGGTAGTTGATACTATCATTGGACAAAAACTTAGTGTGCGCGAAACCGAAAATTTAGTCAAAAAAATAAAATCCGGAAACGAGATCAAAAAAGAGATTTTAGAAGTATCTAAAGAGTATGAAAGTGAACTTTCAAATCTTCAAAAAATATTTAAAAATTTCAATATAAATGCAAAGATAAAGTCAAAAAATTTAATATTAAAATTTGACGACATATCGCAGATACAAGACTTTATAAATAGACTAAAATAATTTTTATGGAGTTTAATCTTATTTTTTACTAAATTATTGTAAAATTAGGCTCGATTTTATTTATTAAATAAAACTTAAAAACAAAGAAGGAGAGTGGATGTTAGAGATAGATTTGCCTCTAGTCGTCTTAACGGCCATGGTTTTCTTGGCTCTTATTGCTATTTTAAATCCTCTGCTTTACAAACCTATGTTGAAATTTATAGATGAACGAAACGCCTCTATAAAAAGCGACGAGGAAAGCACGAGTAAAAATGCAAATGACCTTAGCGTTCATGAAAAAGAGATAGAAAATATCATCTTAAACGCTAGAGCTGAGGCTAACAAGATTAGACAAGATGCCTTGAGTGCCGCAAAAGACAGCGCTTTTAAAGAAGCTGAGGCAAAAAGGGCTGAATTTGAAGCTGACTACAACAGTTTTTTAAATTCTTTAAGCGCTCAAAAAGAGCAGTTAAAGGCTGATTTGGTTGCAAATTTACCGGAACTTAAGTCAGCGTTAAATAGCAAATTGGCTAGAATTTAAAGGAGTGTTATGAAGATAAAATTTTTACTTCTAATGGTTTTACCTATACTTGCTTTTGCTAGTGATCACAGTGGTGCAAACTACGACATAATCGAAAGAGCATTAAACTTTTTGTTGTTTTTTAGTATTTTGATCTACTTTGTCGCTAAACCACTTAAACAACTATACTTAGATAGGATAGCAAACATAGCTAATAAGCTTGAAAGTATCCAGGAAAAACTTCGCGCTTCAAAAGCCAAAAAAGATGATGCTTTAAAACGTGTTGAAGAGGCTAAAATCAATGCTGCTTCACTTGTTGAAACAGCTAAAAAAGAGGCTCAAAATTTAGTTCAAAAAGTTAAAAAAGAGAGTGAGCTAGAGATTGTAAACATGGAAAGAAGCTTCAAAGATCAAAAAGATTTTGAAGAGCGCAAGATGACAAAAACAGTCGTTAATGAGATCTTGAATGAAATTTTTGCTAGCGATAGCTTAAAAATCGATCAAAAAGAACTCATCAATATCATACTAAAAAAGGTTAGCTAATGAATGAAGCGGTAACAAAAAAATACGTAAAAGCTATTTTAGGCAACCTAAATGCTAACGACCTGGAGAAATTTGTAGCAAATTTAGCTGAAATTTCAGCTGCTTTTGGTGTTGAAAAATTTAGAAATATTATAAATTTACCAACATTAAAAAGCATGCAAAAGGTTGAATTTATACTGTCACTTGTAAATAACCCTAGTCAAAATTTTGTAAATTTTATAAAATTGCTAGGCAGCAACAAAAGACTTGAAATAATACCCGCAGTACTTGCAGAGATAAAAGCGCAACAAGCAAAGCTAAATAACATTTACAACGGTAATGTTGTTGGAAATTTTGATATAAACGATGATCAACTTAAGTCATTGGAAGAAAATTTCTCAAAATGCTTTGATGCAAAAGTGAAGCTTGATGGCGAAAATAGCGATTATAACGGTATTAAGATAGAGCTTGATAGTTTGGGGGTAGAGGTAAATTTCTCTATTGATAGATTAAAAGCTCAACTAAGCGAACATATATTAAAAGCAATTTAAAAGGAGTAAAAGCGTGAGTGCAAAAATTAAAGCTGACGAAATTAGCGCGATAATTAAAGAGCGAATTGAAAATTTCGATCTAAGCGTTGACGTTGAAGAAACGGGCAAGGTTATATCGGTTGCTGACGGTGTTGCTAATGTTTATGGTCTTAAAAACATTATGGCAGGCGAAATGGTTGAATTTGAGAGCGGCGAAAAAGGCATGGCTCTTAACCTTGAAGAGAGCAGTGTAGGTATAGTTATCCTTGGCAAAACAAGCGGTATACAAGAGGGAAGCTCTGTAAAAAGACTAAAAAAACTTTTACGTGTTCCTGTTGGTGACGCACTTATCGGTCGTGTTGTAAACTCACTTGGTGAGCCAATAGACGCAAAAGGTCCTATCGAAGCTACTGAAACTCGCTTCGTAGAAGAAAAAGCAAAAGGTATCATGGCTAGAAAATCAGTTCATGAGCCACTTCAAACAGGTATTAAAGCCATCGACGCACTTGTGCCTATCGGTCGCGGACAACGCGAGCTAATCATTGGTGACCGCCAAACTGGTAAAACAACAGTTGCGATAGATACCATCATTAACCAAAAAGGTCAAGATGTTGTATGTATCTATGTTGCTATTGGTCAAAAGCAATCAACCGTCGCTCAGGTTGTTAAAAAACTTGAAGAATACGGCGCAATGGACTATACTATCGTTGTAAATGCTGGTGCATCTGATGCTGCAGCACTTCAATATCTTGCTCCATATGCTGGTGTTACAATGGGTGAATACTTCCGTGATAATTCACGCCATGCGCTAATTATTTATGATGATTTATCAAAACACGCTGTTGCATACCGCGAGATGTCACTTATCTTACGTCGTCCTCCGGGTCGTGAGGCATATCCTGGTGACGTTTTCTACCTACACTCAAGACTACTTGAAAGAGCAAGTAAGCTAAACGACGCACTTGGCGCTGGTTCATTAACGGCTCTTCCTATTATCGAAACACAAGCCGGTGACGTTTCTGCGTATATTCCAACTAACGTTATTTCGATTACCGACGGACAAATTTTCCTTGAGTCTGACCTATTTAACTCAGGTATCCGCCCTGCGATCAACGTTGGTCTTTCTGTTTCTCGTGTTGGTGGTGCGGCTCAAATTAAAGCTACAAAACAAGTTTCTGGTAACCTAAGACTTGACCTTGCCCAGTATCGCGAGCTTCAAGCGTTTGCGCAATTTGCAAGTGACCTTGACGAAAGTTCGAGAAAACAACTAGAGCGTGGACAGAAAATGGTTGAAGTTCTAAAACAACCTCCTTATAGCCCACTAGCTGTTGAAAACCAAGTTGTAATCGTATTTGCAGGTTCAAAAGGCTACTTAGATGATATAGCCACTACAAGTGTTACTAAATTTGAAGCAGAGCTTTATCCTTATATAGAGGCTAAATATCCTGAAATTTTTGAACAAATTAGAACTAAAAAAGTTCTTGACAAAGAAGTTGAAGAGCTTTTACATAAAGCGTTGAAAGACTTTAAAGCGACTTTCTCTGCTAACTAAGGCTAGAATATGTCAAATTTAAAAGATATCAAACGAAAGATCAAGAGTGTTCAAAATACACAAAAGACTACTCGTGCGATGAAACTTGTTTCTACCGCCAAGCTTCGTAAGGCGGAAGAAGCGGCACGATATTCAAGAGTGTATGCACTTAAGATAAATGAAGTTTTATCGGAGATAGCATATAAGATAAATCAATACGCTTCAGTTGCGGCTGAAAGTAAATTTTTCAATACAAAAGAGAAGATTGAAAAGGTTGATATTATTTTTGTTACTGCCGATAAAGGGCTTTGCGGAGGATTTAACGTCCAAAGCATCAAAATCGTTAGAAATATGATAGAGGAATTTAAATCCAAAAAGATCAAAGTTCGTCTTCGTGCTATCGGTAAAAAGGGTATTGAATTTTTTAACTTTCAAGGCGTTGATTTGCTAGAAAGTTATGTTGGAGTAAGTTCTTCTCCAACATACGAGAAAGCTCAAGGCATCATAAAAGAAGCTATAGATGACTTCTTAAGCGGTGCAACCGATAAGGTTATCTTGGTTCATAACGGATATAAAAATATGATCTCACAAGAGATTAGAGTAAATGAGATTGTCCCTATTGAGCCGGCAAAGATTATCGGTGTTGAAACAAATTCGTTAATGGAATTTGAGCCTGAGGATAATTATTCTCAAATTTTAAACGAGCTTTTACAAAAGTATTTTGAATATAGTATGTATTATGCACTTATTGACTCGCTTGCAGCTGAGCATAGTGCAAGGATGCAGGCTATGGACAATGCTACAAATAATGCAAAAGAGCGCGTAGGACAATTAAATCTTGCCTACAATAAAGCAAGACAACAGTCTATCACTACTGAACTTATTGAGATTATCAGTGGTGTTGAGTCAATGAAGTAAGAAAGTAAAGGAGTATAAATGAAAGGTATTATTAGCCAAGTTATGGGACCTGTCGTTGACGTTGATTTTGGCGACTATCTCCCGAAAATTAACGAAGCTATCGAAGTTTATTTTGAAGTTGAGGGCAAGAAAAATAAGTTAGTTCTTGAAGTTGCCGCTCATCTTGGAGATAACCGCGTAAGAACGATTGCTATGGATATGAGTGAAGGCCTTACTCGTGGACTAGAGGCTACGGCTCTTGGTGCACCTATAACCGTGCCTGTAGGCGAGAAAGTGTTAGGTAGAATTTTTAACGTTGTCGGCGATCTTATAGACGAAGGCGAAGGTGTTGAATTTGATAAACATTGGTCTATTCACCGCGATCCACCTCCGTTTGAAGAGCAAAGCACAAAAAGTGAAATTTTTGAAACAGGCATTAAGGTTGTTGACCTTCTTGCCCCTTATGCAAAAGGTGGTAAAGTTGGTCTGTTTGGTGGTGCTGGTGTTGGTAAAACAGTTATCATCATGGAGCTTATCCACAACGTTGCATTTAAACATAGCGGTTACTCTGTATTTGCAGGCGTTGGAGAGAGAACTCGTGAAGGAAACGACCTTTATCATGAAATGAAAGAGTCAAACGTTTTGGATAAAGTTGCCCTATGCTATGGCCAGATGAATGAACCACCAGGGGCAAGAAACCGTATCGCACTTACTGGTCTTACAATGGCTGAATACTTCCGTGATGAGATGGGACTTGATGTTTTGATGTTTATCGATAATATTTTCCGTTTCTCTCAATCAGGTTCAGAGATGTCAGCACTTCTTGGACGTATCCCATCAGCTGTTGGTTATCAACCAACACTTGCTAGTGAGATGGGCAAATTCCAAGAGAGAATTACATCAACCAAAAAAGGCTCTATTACTTCTGTTCAGGCAGTTTACGTTCCTGCAGACGACCTTACTGACCCGGCTCCTGCAACGGTTTTTGCTCACCTTGATGCAACAACAGTTCTTAACCGTGCTATTGCTGAAAAAGGTATCTATCCTGCGGTTGACCCACTAGACTCAACTTCGCGTATGCTTGACCCTCAAATTTTGGGTGAGGATCACTATAAAGTTGCTCGTGGCGTTCAAGCTGTTCTTCAAAAATACAAAGACCTACAAGACATCATTGCGATTCTTGGTATGGATGAGCTTAGTGAAGAAGACAAAGTTACAGTTGATAGAGCTAGAAAGATCGAAAGATTCCTATCTCAACCATTCTTCGTTGCAGAGGTATTTACTGGAAGCCCTGGTAAGTATGTAAGCCTTGAGGAGAGCATTGCCGGATTTAAAGGCATACTTGAAGGTAAATACGATCATCTTCCTGAAGCGGCATTCTATATGGTTGGAAGCATTGATGAGGCTATCGCTAAGGCAGAAAAACTTAAGGCTTAATTTTAAAAAGGAAGCGTAATGGATAAATTACATTTAGAAATAGTAACTCCTCAGGGTCAGGTTTTTGCAAATGACGTGAGTAGTGTAGTGCTTCCGGGTAGCGAGGGTGAATTTGGCGTTTTGCCAAATCACGCCTCTTTAATATCGCTCTTAAAAGCAGGTATTATTGACATAGAAGATAAAAATAAAAATCATGATATTGTTGCTATTAACTGGGGGTATGCCAAGATAGACGAAGGTAAGGTCGTTGTTTTGGCAGATGGAGCTGTATATGTATCAGGTAAAAGCGAGAGTGAACTAGCAAATGCCCTAAATAAAGCTAAGGAGCTTATAGAGAGCATGAGTAGTGAAACAAATGCCTTTGCAGCGACAATCGCAAAAATGGAAAATATGGTGAAAGCGAAATAAGTGAGCGGAATAGATCTGTTTTTAAACTATGTCCAAAGAAGTAGCTTTATTACTATTATTGTTTTAAGCTGGTTATCTATATATTTTATAATCAGCTTTACAATACTTTTTTCAAGAATGGCAGGTATTGCGGCGTGGCAAAAACGAGAGCAAAATGCTCTTGAATCTTTGCTAATGGGTGCAAAAAATATCCCAAATGAATCAAGCTTGCGTAAATGTGCGGGAAGCAAAATTTCTCGCGAGAAGCTCAATGTTTGTATCAGTGTAGCAGAAAAAAATGCCACCAGCGGACTTACATGGCTTAGTATTATAGCTTCAACATCGCCGTTTATAGGTCTTTTTGGAACAGTTATATCGATACTTGAGACGTTTTCACAACTTGGCAACGGTGCAAATTCGTCACTTGGCGTAATAGCTCCGGCCATATCAGAGGCTCTTGTTGCAACCGGAGCTGGTATTTTTGTCGCGATCCCAGCATATACATTTAATCTACTAATTAAACGAAAAGCATACGAGCTAACAAGCACTATTGAACGTGAAGCCGATGTTTTGATCGCTTTAAAAAGAGAAGAAAACGAGATTTAGCATATATGGCTTTAAAATTTGACGAGGGGCAACCCGAGCTTAATATTACTCCGCTTGTTGATATTATGCTCGTTTTGCTCGCTATTTTAATGGTAACAGCACCAACTATAGTTTACCAAGAGGATATTGCACTTCCTGATGGTTCCAAGACCAAAACTTCTGCAGCAAAGCAAAAAGACTTGGTTGTATATATTAATGTCGAAAGAAAAGTTAGGATAGAACAGGCTTTAATAAATTTAGCCGAACTACCTGATAATGTTATTTTAATGGCTGTAAAATATGACAAATCATCACCCGTATATATAAAAGCTGATAAAAATTTAAAATACGATGATGTTATGTTTGTTTTAAAAACATTAAAAAATGCCGGTTTTAACAAAGTTGCTTTAGAGACAAACGGATAATATGTCAGATCGTTCAAAATTTCCTACGATTAGTTCGTTTTTCGTAGCTTTATCTATGTATATATCAATAATTCTTGTTCTCTTCGTAAAACTTACATTTTTTACGGAGCCTGCAAAGAAATATACTGACGATAAAGATGCTTTTATGGATATTGTTATGGTTGAAAGCGAAATTGCTGAAACCATAAAAGCTCCAAAGCAAGAGGAAAAACAAAAAGAGACAAAACCTGTTCTTAAAGAGGAGGTAAAGGAAGAGCCTAAACAAGAAACTACAAACAAAGCAGTTCCGCAAGAACCTTTGCCAACGCCGAGTTTGCCTACTCCAAAAGGAGAGACCAAACCCACAGTCAAACTTCCACCTAGCCAAGATGAGCTTGCAAAAGAAGAACCAAAACCAGAAATTCCGGATATAAAAGATCTCTTTAAAAATATCGACACAGCAAAACTTAAAGAAGATAGCGGTATATCAAAACCGCAAAAAGTTCAAAGTCGTAAAAAAAGTGAAACATCAAATGCTGCTGAGCCTAGTTCACAAGCCAGCGATATAGTAAAAAGTTTACAAATAGACTCGACTCCAAAAGCTCCAAAATCACAAATGAGCGGTGTCTATGATCCGCTTATGGGAGCTATATCAAAACAGATACAAAGAAAATGGCAAAGCTATAAAGCAAATTCAAATAGTGTAGCTAAAATCAAAGCCGTTATTGACGGCAGTGGAAATTTCAGTTACGAAATATTAGAATTGCCGTATGATGCGGCTTTTAATGAAAAGGTTAAAGAGTGTTTAGAGCGTTTAACTCGTGAGAAATTTCCTTTTTCAGCAGGTAAAACGATATCCATTAGTCTTAGTTTAGAAGATAAATTAGAATAAATTTAAAAATTTTAGATACATTACCAAAAACAAAAATCAAATGGAGAGAGTATGAAAAAGATCGTTCTTTTTTTGTGTTGTACGTTGTGGCTTTATGCCGCCGATGCTACCATGTCTATTATAAATCAAGGTATCGCACTTCCCAAAATCGCTCTGCAAGACGCAACTACGGCGGTTAGTGATCCAAGTTTTAAAGAGAAATTTTTTAAGATTATGCTTGGGGATTTAAAGGTTAGTTCTGATTTTGAGGTTATTGAAGAGCACATAGCTTCTACCTACGAAGGCACGGCTGAGACTAATACTATGGGTGGTAAAGGTGTTGAGCTTATTTTTAGATACGCTCTTGAAGGCTCGGCAAATTCACCTTTGACATTAAAAGTTAAGTTGATTAATGCAAAAACTGCAAGTGTTAAATACGAAAGAATTTATACAATGCCAGATGGTGCGAAATATCCATTTTTGGCACACAAAAGTATAGTTGAGCTGACAAATGAGTTAAATTTACCTCCTGTTGGTTGGATGGAGAAATTTATTATCTTTTCAAAATACACATCTGCAAGACAAAGTTCAATAGTTGTGGCAGACTACACACTCACATATCAAAAAACTATAGTAAGTGGCGGGCTTAATATATTTCCAAAATGGGGTGGAGCTGATCAAACTAAATTTTACTACACTTCGTATGTGAATAACAAACCAACTCTTTTTAGATATGATCTTTCAAACGGAACTAAAAGTAAAATCATAGACAGCAACGGTATGTTAATAGCTTCTGACGTTAGCAAAGACGGCAATACGATTTTGCTTACAATGGCGCCAAAAGATCAACCTGACATCTATACATACAATATCGCCAGCAAAAAACTCACCCAAGTTACAAACTATCCTGGAATAGACGTAAATGGAAATTTTGTGGATGCAGACCAAAGAGTGGTTTTTGTTTCCGATAGACTTGGCTATCCAAATGTATTTGCCATAAATTCAAACGGAAGCGGAAATGTTGAACAGATGGTTTTTCACGGTAAGAACAACAACTCTGTAAGTACATTTGAAAATTACATAGTTTATTCTAGCCGTGAAGACAACAATGATGCCGGAACTTTTAACATCTATCTTATCTCTACTAAAACTGATTTTATAAGACAGTTAACGGCAAGTGGTAAAAATAACTACCCTAGATTTTCAAGCGATGGACAAAGTGTTGTATTTATAAAACAGCTTGGTTCTCAAAGTTCTTTGGGGGTTATTAGGCTAAATGAGAATAGAAGTTTCCAATTTCCATTAAAAATCGGTAAAATTCAGTCAATAGATTGGTAAATTTTTGTAAATTTATGGTATAATTCCACACAAATTTTAAATCATTAAAAGGATTGCAAATGAAAAAAGTAGTTCTAGCAAGTGTTGCTGTTGCAGCTTTATTGTTGAGCGGTTGTAGCTCTAAAAACCCTGAGGTAGATATGAGCGCTGACGCTAATAAAGGTGCTGATACAAATATGATGAGCGATGCTGATAGACTAGCTGCTCTTATCGCAAATATCGAAGGTCAAGTTAAAAATGTATACTTCGACTTTGACAAATTCAACATTAAAGCTGACCAACAAGGTGTTGTAAGCGGTAATGCTGTAGTATTTAATCAAGAAGAAGCAAAAGCTCTTTCTATTAAAGTAGAAGGTAACTGCGACGAGTGGGGTACTGATGAGTACAACTACGCTCTAGGTCTAAAACGTGCTAAAAGCGTAAAAGACGCTCTTGTTAGAAACGGCGTTGATGCAGATAGAGTAGCTGTTGTTAGTTTCGGTGAGAGTAACCCAGTTTGCACAGATAAAACTAAAGCATGCGACGCTCAAAATAGACGTGCAGAATTCAAAGTTCTTCCATAATTAGTAATGAATCAAAAAATATTACTTCTTGCGGCCCTAAATTTTGGGGTCGCAATCTCTCTTTTTGCTGAAGTTTCTGCATTTGATGCCGGTAATATAAACACTGCTTCGCCTTATGGTTTAACAGACGGGGAAAAAGCTGCCTTAAGTAATAGGCGTAGTGTTCAAAATATTGAAGAAAATATGAATAGTGTTTCAGAACAGCTTCAAGGTCTTCAAAGTTTGATTGAAAGCATGAGTTTAAGGATGAATAAACTTGAGCAAAGAGTTGATGACTTAGAAACTAGAGTTAACGGCGATGTAAATAACTCTGGAAATAGCCTCGCTTCACTTAAAGCCTATGTTGAAGAAACAAGAAAAATTCAAGATAGAAATTATAAAAATATAACAGACACATTAAATAAATTAAGTGGTTTGATAGATAAAAAAAATACAAATACTTCAAATAGCCAAAAAGCTTCTGATCAAAATCAAAATAAAACTAAATCAAATTTTTCAGGTAAAAATGATAAAGATGTAATGTCTGACGGTATAAAACTTTTAAATTCAAATAAAACTTCCGAAGCTGCAGAGTATTTTGAATATCTTTTGAAAAAAAACTATAAACCATCTACTTCAAATTTTTATCTAGGCGAAGTTGCATATAAGCAAAAATCATACAGCACTGCAATAAAATACTATCAAAAAAGTATAGAAGCCAACGACAAGGCTGACTATACACCAAAACTTCTATACCATACGGCGATAAGCTTTGATAAAATAGGTGACACTCAAAGCGCAAATCGCTTCTATAAGGCTCTTAAGGTCGGATACCCAGACAGTAAAGAAGCCAAAGCCTCTCCAGATCGTAATTAACATTAAACTTTTTTAGATATAATCTTATTTTTATTTTAATAAGGAGATATTTATGAGTAAAGATCAAGTCATAACTATGTTTTATGAGTTAAAGGATGCCGATAGCGGTGAAATTTTAGAGTCAAATATGCAAGGTGGCGCCGAAATTTCATTTATAACGGGTCGTGGCCACATTATAGAAAAATTAGAAGAAGAAGTTAGTAAATTAAAATCCGGAGATAGAACTGAAATTGCTATCAATGCTGCCCAAGCGTGCGGCGAATACAACGCAGAAGCTATCCAAGCTTTGCCAAAAGAACAATTCGCGGGTATTGATTTAAGAGAGGGCATGGAGCTATTTGGTCAAAATGAAGATGGCTCAAGTGTTCGTGTAATTGTTAAAGAGATTAAAGACGATGAAGTTGTAGTAGATTTTAACCATCCTTATGCGGGTCGCAACTTATTATTTAATGTTGAAATTCTAGAAGTTAGAGAAGCAACAGAAGATGAAAAGGCTACAGGCATGGTTGCCGGTGCTCACACTTGTGGTTGTGGCGGTCACGGACATGATCATGGCGATGGCGGCTGCTGCGGCGGACACGGTCATCATGAGCACGGCGATGGTGAGTGTTGTGGCGGACACGGTCATCATGAGCACGGCGATGGTGAGTGTTGTGGCGGTCACGGACATGGACATGATCATGGAGAAGGCGGATGTTGCGGTGGTCATGGCCACGATCATGATGACGATGATGACGATCATGGACACGGTGGCGGCTGCTGCGGTAGACACCATCATTAAGATATAGCATGAAAACAGCATTTATATTTCCTGGCCAAGGATCTCAAACTCTCGGCATGGGAAGAGAATTTTATGAAAATTTCAGTAGCTCTCGTGAGCTACTAGAACTTGCGTCAGATGAGCTAAAGATCGATTTTAAAAATTTGTTATTTGAAGAGAATGACAAACTAAACATAAGCGAATTTACCCAGCCGGCTATTGTTTTAAATTCGCTTATGACATTTTTGGCTTTCAAGGAACGCATTAGTACCTCTTCAGAATTTTCTTTAGGTCACTCACTTGGAGAATTTAGCGCATTGGCTGTTAGTGGTGCATTCGAGTTTGTAGAGGCTTTAAAGATAGTAAATTTACGAGGAAAATTTATGCAGCAAGACTGTGACGGCAAGGGTGCCGGCATGATGGTTGTATTAAATTTAGCTGATGAAACTATAAATAATATCTGCCTTGAAGCAAGAACACAAGGGCTTTGTGCCTATGCTGCAAATTTTAACTGCAACGGTCAAGTGGTGGTAGCCGGTCTTAGTTCTGATCTGGCACAACTTGAGGCAAAATTTAAGGAAGCCGGTGCAAAAAGAGCTATGCTTTTAAATATGTCGGTTGCAAGTCACTGTCCTTTGCTTGAAAATGCTTCACAAAAACTTGGCGAAGAGCTTGCAAGATATCTAAAAGATGATTTTGCTCCGGTTGTATCAAATGTAACGGCAAAGCCTTATAAAAGTCGTAACGAGGCTTTAAATTTACTTAAACAGCAACTAATCAAGCCAGTTCTTTATAAACAAAGCATAGAAAATAATCCCGTTGGTATATTTGTTGAATTTGGTGCAAAGGTTCTAAGCGGCATAAATAAAAAAATCACCGATACACCTACGATCAGCATTACCGATATGGCAAGTCTTGACGAGGCTGTTAAAATTTTGGAGGATAAATGATAGCAATACTTGGTGCGATGAACGAAGAGATAACGCCTATTTTAAATAGACTACAAGGCTACGAAGTTATTGAGTATGCAGGTAATAAATTTTATACATCAAACTACAACGGTAAAGATATAGTTGTTGCTTATTCAAAGATAGGCAAGGTCAATGCCGCTCTTACAGCAAGTATTTTGATACAAAAATTTAAAGCAGAAAAACTACTCTTTACCGGTGTAGCGGGCGCTCTTGCCGATGGGCTTAAGATAGGAGATTTACTTTTTGCAACAAGTCTTGTTCAACATGATTTGGATATTACGGATTTTGGTCATCCTTATGGCTATGTGCCAGGTATTGAAATTTTTACAAAAACCGATGAGGGTTTAAGTGAGATAGCAAAGAGTGTCGCTAAAAAACACGCCATAGATCTTAAAAGCGGTATTATCGCAACTGGCGATCAGTTTGTTTGTCGCCAAGAGAAAAAAGACTGGATAAAAAATACATTTAATGCTTCTGCGGTTGAGATGGAGGGTGCTAGTGTAGCGCAAGTTTGCACACAATTAGATGTGCCATTTTTTATGATGCGCGCCATAAGTGATGAGGCGAGCGGTGATGCAACATGTGATTTTGACGAGTTTTTGCATACTTCGGCTGAAGTTAGTGCGGATTTTGTTCTTGACATGGTTTCGCAACTATGATAGATCTTAGCAAAAAGCTACTTCGCGTAGTCGGTCAGACGAACGCTAAATATAAAATGTTTGAGGAAAATGACAAAATTTTACTTGCGCTAAGCGGCGGTAAAGACAGTATGACCTTGGCACACTTGCTTAAGCATTTTTGCTCGGTAAGCCCGTTAAATTGGGATTTTCAAGCTGTTACCGTTAGCTATGGTATAGGTGAGAATTTTGTTCCTATAAAAGAGCATTTTAAAGAGCATGAAATTCCTTACGAGGTCATTGACACTAATATCTTTGAATTTGGTAAGGAAAAGATCCGCGAAAATACGACTTTTTGTAGCTTTTGCAGTCGTATGCGTCGCGGATATCTTTACAGTTATGCGTTAAAAAACGGCTTTAACAAAATAGCCATCGCACATCATTTAGATGATGCTGCCGAGAGTTTTTTTATGAATTTGACATATAACGGAGCTCTAAGAACGCTAGCTCCAAAATATGCGGCAGAAAACGGACTAAGTGTTATAAGACCGTTAATCTTAGTTCGTGAAAGACAGCTTAGGGATTGTGCGGTTAAAAACGAAATTCCTATAATGAACGAAGAGGAGAGCTGTCCTGCTAGAACATATGGCGGCAAGTCTCCACGTGCACGAGCTGAAACTAAAGATATGCTATCAAATTTAGAGCGTGAAAATCCAAAATTTTTCATTTCATTAAAATCAGCCTTTGAAAATATCCACTCAGATACATTTTTTAAGGCATATTAAATTTGATGTCAAAATCCTTCTAGGATGATTTGATAAATTTTATTTACATCATTGTCGCTTAGTTCTATCGTGCTGTTGGTGTTAAAAAGAATTTCTATCGCTTGCTTATCAAATTCATCTCTTTTAAAACAATGTGGATGCGAGAGTAGAAAACCTCTTGTTAGGCACACTTTATCCTTGATAACTTCATCGCAAACAAAGCACTCAAATTCGGAGTGTAAACGTCCCTCGGCTTCTAAAATTCTAATATAACTTTCGATAATTAAACGTTTTGGATTGGCAAGCCCAAAGCGTTTGGCGCAAATTTCAAGCTCGTTAAAATAAATTTGATCTACACTGTCTATGTCTTTTAAATGCAGATAAAAAAGCCTCATTAATTGTTGCCATATAATAAGTTTGTCACGATTTGTGAGCCATCTAAAACCAAGATGCAAGACGCTTCTTAGTTGCGGTAAGAAATTTTGATTTTCTACAAGTTCAAAGTCGATTTTATATCCGGTCATAATATTAGCATGACGAGCGCCGTAAAACCGATAGGATTTTATAACATTTTCTTCCGTTAGAATATACACCAAAAGGTCTTCGTCTTTAACCTTTTGCGTATGTATGATGTAGCCTTGCATCTAAGCAAAAAAACTCTCTATCAATGCTCGCATGACGCCAGTATCTTCGATACGGTTTATCTCGTTGCGAAAATTTGTAGCCTCGCTCATGCCTTTGCTGTATTGGTGTAGATGTTTGCGAAATATATTACTTCCACGTTCGCCGTAATGCTCTATCATTGCGTCAAAATGAGCCAAGATGATCTCTCTTTTTAAATTTATATCTACACTTTTGCCACTTTTTATCTCATTAAATATCCATGGCTTGCCAATACTTGCTCTTCCTATCATGAGGGCGTCGCAGTTTGTGGTATTTAAAATTTCATCAGCATTTTGTGCGTTTATATCTCCATTTGCTATAACGGGAATTTTAATGGATGATTTTACTTGTGCAATAGCGTCGTAATCAACTTGCGCGCTATAGCCACCGGCTCTTGTTCGTCCATGGATCGCAATGTAGTCAGCTCCAGCATCTTCACATGCTTTTGCGATGCTAACATGGTTTTTTTCGTTAAAACCAAGCCTTATTTTTACGCTTGTTAGTTTTTTATTGGAGGTTTCTTTTATTGTTTTTATTATTTGTTTTAAAAGTTCAAGATCGTTTAAAAGCGCCGATCCTGCACATTGGCGTACAACCTTTGGCACAGGACATCCGCAGTTTAGGTCTATGCCGTCTATATCGTCAAATTTATTGATTATTTGAACGGCTTTTTTGATGTTTGCTACATCGCTACCTGCTATTTGCACGATATATGGATTTTCATTTGGAGATTTCTTAAGCATTTCTAATGTTTTATCGGAGCCTTCATAGACCAATGCATTTGCGCTTATCATCTCGCTTACTGTCACATCACAGCCAAATTTCTTAACAACGCTGCGCAAAGGCAGGTCGGAAAAGCCTGCCAATGGAGCTAAAAATAGAGGTTTTTTAGAAAAGTCGATCATTTATAAAACAAAGAGGTGGATACTATCTTGCCGTAATCTCGTAAAAATAATAGAGTTTTTATCTCTTTAAACTCGTCGTTATCGCTACCTTCTATTGCATCTCTTACTTTGTCTATCATTTGAAGCTCATATAGGGCATATATGTAAGCTTCCTCTGCATCTGCATGATCAGTTTTTAACTGTTCAAATACCGCAATAAATGCATCCGGTTTTAGTTTGTCTTTTAGTAAAATAGCTGATTTTACGTATTGTTCTTTTGTTATTTTGACATTATTAAGTAGCTCAACTATCTCGTCTTTTTCTAAGGCTATCTCATCATTAACAAACCTACTTACGATAAGAATTATCTCGTCAGCGCTAAGGCTAAAATTTGCTCTTTTTATCTCTTGATAGCTTGTTGTTTTTATCATTTTCTCGCGCACCGCTTTAAGTAAAGACTCGTCTGCATTTGAAGAATTTTTTAAAATTTCAGCGTAGTAGTTGCTTAGTTTTTCTACTTTATTTACTTCGTTCTTTAAATTTAGAGGATTTTCTTTTGGAAGTTTAAATTTTTTGATATCAACAACGTCGCCGTTTTGAACACTTTTTACATTTTGTATTACGCTATTGATTTCAGCATCTTCGATACTAGTGTCTTTGTTTTGATTCCAAGGAGACAGTATGCGAAGTATTTGAGCTGGAATTTTATAAATATCTGTTTTAAATTCTTTGTTTGACTCAAGACCAAGTAAAATTTCTTTTGTCATCTCTTTATATAATGCACCGTCTTTTTTGATGTTTCTTTTATATCTATACATACTAAAACTGTGATAAAGTATATGAAGCACTGCAAGCAGCGAAAAGAGCGCAACTGGAAGCATAAACCATATAGCAAGAGGAAGGGTTAAAGAGTAATCTAAAAGGTTAAATGTATGTTCAGAGTTATCTAGCGTGTATATAAATGCGCCGACCAAACAAACGTAAATGACAGAGTAGATAAAAAATCGTCTAGTTTTCATCCGATATCCTTTATTTTTTGGCTGTTTTTTCCACTATTTCACGACATGTTATGCAGTATCTTGCATGTGGTTTTACTTTAAGCCTAGCCATGCCTATCTCCTCTTCACACATTTCGCAAATTCCGTAGGTATTGTTAAAAATTTTACTCAAAGAGAGTGCTATCTCGTCAAGTTCGGCTCTTTGTTGAGCTGAGATTGATTGTTCGATTAATTGATCGGTATTGATGGAAGCTATGTCAAATTCGTCACTTACGCCACTATCTCTTAAGCCGTTTACCTCACTTGCAGCATCGTCAATGTTCTTTTTTATTTGAATTTTTCTATCTTCAAGAAGTTTCTTAAAAAATTCTAAATCTTTTTGTGTCATCTATGTCCTTTATTTATGATAGGGATGGTTTGCATTTATACAAAGTCCTCTAAAAATTTGCTCAAATAGCATGAGCTTGGCTATCTTGTGCGCCAATGTCATCGGGCTTAGACTAATGATCTTGTCTGCTTTATTTTTTAAATTTTCACTAAGGCCGTAAGCGCCACCGATGAAGAAGTTGATTTGATTGTTGTTTTCAAAAATTTTTGCAAAATCTTTGCTGTTTAAACTGCTTCCGCGCTCATCAAGCATGATGCAGTAGCCTTTTAAATTTGGCTCATAAACTTCGTCATAAGCCTTTAAAGCATCATTTGCTCCTATGCTTTGAGCCTTTGCGATTTTATCATTAAAAAGTATTTTGTCTTTAATATTTGCAAATTTAGCCGACATTTTTATATACTCTTTGATCTCTTTTTCAAAGTTATCGGCTTTTGTTTTTTGTATACTAAAAACAGAAATTTCCAACATTTAGCCTTTGTTTTTTAACTTTAATTCAAACGGCTTATCGTTAGAATTTAAAAATTCTTGATTTTCCAACTCATCAAGGGTTGGTTTTTTGTGCTTAAGCGGTGCGTTGTTTGTTAAAAATTTTATCATATCGCTTATAAATTTCTTATGTTCGTTTCTAGGAACGATAGCATCGATAAGTCCGTGTTCTAGTAAAAATTCAGCCCTTTGAAAACCGTCCGGCAGATCAGCTCCGATAGTTTGTTTTATAACACGCTGTCCTGCAAATCCTATAAGTGCACCGGGCTCTGCTATGATAATATCTCCAAGCCATGCAAAACTAGCGCTTACACCACCCATGGTAGGGTCTGTTAGGACAGAAATGTAAGGAATTTTAGCCTCATCAAGAAGCTTAAGAGCTGCAGATGTTTTTGACATTTGCATTAAAGAAAATGTGCTTTCTTGCATTCTTGCTCCGCCTGAAGCGCTTATGATAACTAATGCTTCTTTCTTTGTGATAGCGCGCTTGATGGCACGAACGATCTTTTCTCCCTCTACCGAGGCAAGAGACCCACCCATAAAGCCAAAGTCAAATACCACAAGTTGGATACCAACACCTTCGCATTTCGCTTCTCCGCAAATTACTGAGCTGTTTCGTCCTGTTTTTTCACTACTTTCGCTAATACGCTTTTTGTAAGATTTTTTATCAACAAAATTTAGCGGGTCAACAGGCTTTAAATTTGCATCAAATTCAATAAATGTGCCTTCATCGCATATAAGTTTTATACGTTCTTCCGGTTTTAATCTCATGTGGTGAGCGCACTTTGGGCATACGTTAAAACACGCCTCAACCTCTTTATAATACATTAACGAGTGACAGTGGTCACACTTTACCCAGTGAGTTGGCGCCTCTTCCGGGCGTGGCTGCGTTTTTCGTATTTTGGAAAAAATATCGGTAAAATTCATTTTCTGACCTACTTAATTACAAAATTGTTCGGATTATATCTAAAATTGCCTTTTTTTTTCTTATAGGTGATTTAAATTCATAAAAATATTGTCTTTATGTTTTTGGTATATAAGGAGTGGTGACGCGGAAATTTCCGCGTCAAAGAGATTAAAATCTTCTTCCGATAGTAAATTCAAATGTGTTTGTTTCGTCGTTATGTTTTTTATCAAGAGCTCTTGCAAAGATAAGTTGCAGTGGTCCGATAGGTGTAACCCACTCTATACCAGCACCAACGGATGAACGTTTTATCTCGTTTAGGTTTTTCTCTCCGATCATACCGTAGTCATAAAACAATACGCCACGCATTTTAACGCGCTCTATTAATGGAATACTTAACTCAACAGAGTTATTAAAGGCTATTTGACCACCTGTTTCATACCATTGCCCATCTTTGGCTAGCACTTTTGGAGAAACGCTTCTGCTTTCATATCCACGTAAATTTCTAATGCCGCCAAGGTATAATTTTTCGTTGATAGGCACATATCCGTTATCCCATATCTTGCCAAAATTTGACTTATATCTGATGATTAGGTCATAGTCGATATACTCTCTAAGACCTAGATAATAGTTGAAATTTGTTCTATTTTTAAAGAATTCCTCATCTCCGCCAAGACCGGCAGCTTCAAGAGAAGCGCCTGCGATAATACCGCGACGAGGCAGATAGTAGTCGTCTGTGCTGTTGTATGAGATAGCTGGTATTATAGAGCTTTTTATGTTTCTGCCCTCTTTATATCCTACCTCTTTTAAGACATCTTTTAGTCCTTGTATATCACTTTGTTCTATGACATATGTTAGAGAGGCATTTAAATTTCTTGTAAGTTTTCTACCGACTGTGGTACTAAAGCCGTATGATTTTTCATCATAACTATCCCAGTCGTAATCGTTTGCATAGATGCTTCCGCCCCAGCTGTATTCTGAGTCAAATACACGCGGGTTTGTAAGGCTGATTTGTCCTGAAAGTTCATCGTCGCTTTTGTCTATACTGATGGTTCCTTGCATGCCAGAGCCAAATATATTTGTATCAGAAAGTGAAGCGTTTAAAAGTAGACCGTCAGAGCTACCATAGCCGATACCACCGCTAATGGTTCCTGTAGACGCCTCTTTAACTTCAACTGTTAGATCTACTGTGTTTTTATCTACTCGCTCTTCTTTGATATCAACATCATCAAAGTAGCTCGTTCTTTTTAGTGCATCTTTTGAGTCTTGAAGATCGGTTCTGCTATATAAATTTCCCTCGGTTAGATATAGTTCTCGTCTAACAACGCGGTCAACAGTGCGGTCGTTGCCTGAAATTTGAACATTTCTTATATATACTTGTTCGCCGGGATCTACTTCGTATTCAATATCAACCGTTTGGTTGTTTTCGTATTTTTGAGTTTTTGGATAGACCTTAACAAACGCATAACCTTTATCGGCTACTAAGTCATCAAGCTTTTTCATGTCTTGACGAAGACGAGCCGAATTCATGCGGTCGCCAGGCTCGAGCTTAAAGTCTTTTAAAATTTCATCCGTATCAAGCTCAAGTTCACTTGGTGCATTTATGCCGACTTTTGCCACGTCATAAGGTTTACCTTCGTGGATATAGTAAGTAAGATCGGCTGTGTAGTTATCAAAAGATGAGTTTAGATAAGGCGAAGATACGGTTGCGTCAAGATAGCCTTTTTGAAAGTATCTATCTTGAATTCTTGCAGGATCATTGGGAAGCTCTTGAAGCTTGACTTTGCCGTCATTCCTGCCCCACATCCAACCCATAAATTCACGACTTTTGTTTGCTACAAGCGGCTCCATGTCACTGTAGTCGAATTTTTGTGCGCCTATTAAATTTACTTTATTGATTATCATGTTTTCGCCGCGGTTTACGTTCATTGTTATAAACAGTGAGCTTTCATTGCCTGCAACAGCCTCTTTTTGCACATCTACAACCGTGTCAAAATAGCCTTTTGATTCGTAATATTGGCGAATTCTCTCTTTTGTTTTTTCTATGATCAAGTCGTCATACATATTGCCGGGCTTTATGCTTATTAAAGACTCGATAGCTGTTTTGTCGTTTGTTACTACACCTTTTATGTCAAGTCTTGCAATGCTTGGCTTTTCTTTTATGTTTACGGTTATGTTGCCTTTATTATCCGTGTCTATCCAGATGTCTTGCATGTAGCCTTGTTTATAAAGGTTCATTATCGCCCTGTCTGTTGCATCGCCGGTAAGCTCGTCTCCTACTTTAAGACCCATTATATCCTTTGCGACTTCTGGTGAAAGGTGGATAAGTCCTTTGAAATTTATAGACTGAATTTTTTCCGCATTTAGGCCGCTTAGAGCCAAAAGTACTAAAAATAAGCTTTTTTTCATTAAATTTAACCTAAATATTGAGTATAAAGGCGTATAATATCATAATTTATTTTTAAAATATATAAAAATTGACAAAATTTAAAAGGGCGTTAAATATGAAAGTTGGGATAGTTGGACTAGGATTAATCGGCGGCTCATTGGGGCTTGCATTAAAGGATGAAAAGCTTATATCTTGTGTTAGTGGATATGACATAAAACAAGAGCATCAAAGCAAGGCGCTAGAGCTAGGACTTGTGCATGAAATTTTAACTCTTGACGAGATGAAAAGAAAATGCGACATCATCTTTCTTGCTATACCGGTTGAAGCGATAATCCAAACTATGCAAAATTTAAACGATATCAGCGATGATACTACGATTATTGATTTTGGTTCTACAAAACAAAAGATCATCCAAGCCGTTCCAAAAGAAATTCGTAAAAATTTTATACCGGCTCACCCGATGGCGGGAACTGAATATTCTGGGCCGGAAGCCGCGTTTAAAAGTCTTTATAAGGATGCAGTTGTTGTGGTTTGCGACTTTGAAGAAAGTAGTGAAAAGCATGTTAAGCGCTCGGTTGAGTTGTTTTCTCATCTTGGTATGAAGATCGTCTTCATGAGCGCAAAAGAGCACGATCATCATGTCGGTATAATCTCGCATCTGCCTCACGCTATCGCATTTTCTTTGGCAAGTGGCGTTTTAAAAGAAGAGGACACAAGGCATATTATGGCGCTTGGAGGCCCTACATTTCGTGGTATGATCCGTGTTGCAAAAAGTTCTCCTATAATGTGGAGTGATATTTTTAAGCAAAATAAAGACAATATTTTAGAGGCGATTAAAATATTTAAAAACGAACTTAGCGAATGCGAAAAACTAGTTCAAAACGAGCAGTGGAACGAACTTTACGACTGGATGAGTCAGGCTAGAAAGATACGCGAAATTTTATGATTAACTTAAAATTTATTCGCTTTTTTGTAAAATTCACGAAAAATTTAAGGGTGATTTGAATGAGAAGACAGGGTTTTAGCGGGTTTTTTGTAGTTTTGATTTTATTGATCATGGTTATAGGCGGAGGTATTTTTTATCTTTTAGGTTCTAATAATTTTGAAAGAAACAAGCCTATTATCGGTATAAAAGATAAGGTTTATTGGAATTTAAGATCACCAATGAATATTAAATTTCAAGATGACAGCGGAGTCAAATTTGTTCGTATAAGCATGAATGACGGACAAAACGACCTAACTGTACTAAATCAAGTAATCGACAATCCAACGCAGCAGCTTGACATAAATTTAACATTTCCTAAGACCGGTTTTTTTAGCGCAAAAGAGACCTATGAGATGACGATAGAAGCTGTTGATACAAGCAGGTGGAATTTCTTTTCAGGTAATAAATCAGAAAAAAAAGTTCAAGTTATACTAGATACTACAAAACCCGAGCTTTACGTGCTTTCTCAGTCGTATTCTATATCAAAAGGCGGTAGTGCGGTTGTTGTATTTAAAGCAACTGATAACGAAATGAAAGAGGTTTTTGTCCAAACTAGCTATGGGAAGCAGTTTAAAGCAATACCTTTTTATCAAGAAAATTATTATATGGCTGTGCTTGCATGGCCGGTTAATGTCGAGAATTTTAGTGCGGATGTGATAGCGAGGGATTTTGCGGGCAACGAAAGCAAGGCTCACGTTAGATATTTTTATCAAAATGTAAAATACAAAACATCTACAATCGCGTTAAAAGATAATTTCTTGGATGGTAAAATTTCAGATCTTACAGACCAATACGCAAAAGATGCGTTAAATTTATCACGTCTTGAGAAGATGAAATTTATAAACGAAACTTTGCGAAATGAAAATAATAAAAAAATCTCCGAGATAACATCTAATGTTGATGCAAATTTAATTAGCGACTTTGCGGTTAATACTTTTTATCCGTTAAGAAACGGTAAAAAAGTGGCTGACTTTGCGGATCATAGGTATTATACATACAACGGACAACCTGTTAGTGAGTCTTGGCACATGGGAATAGATTTTGCTAGCGTAGCACAAGCTCCTATCGTTTCAAGTAACGCAGGCCGGGTGGTTTTTGCGGGAGATAATGGAATTTATGGTTTAAATATCATAATAGATCACGGTTTTGGTATCTACTCTTTATATGCACACTGTTCAAGCTCTAATGTAAAAGAGGGAGATAGTGTTGCTCTAGGAGAGCAGATCGGAACAACCGGGATAAGCGGACTTGCGCTTGGAGATCATTTGCACTTTGGAATTTTGGTGCAAGGCGAAGAAGTAAGGCCGCAACAATGGATGGATAAAAAGTGGATAAAGGATAATGTTACCGATGTTCTTGATGCTGCTAAAAAAATGATAGACAAGAAATAATTTGCAAAAATAACTTTAAAATGCTATTATTTCACGATTAAAATTTATAAAGGAAAATAGTTGAAACAAACTACTATTGCAAGAAGGGTCGAGACCGTAGGTATCGGGCTTCACAAGGGTGAGCCGATACATTTAGCGCTTGAGCCTCTTGATACAAATATGGGTATAATTTTTCATAGAACCGACCTGGGTATAAGTTTTAAAGCCGAGCCGTCAAATGTAGTAAACACTCAAATGGCAACGGTTGTTGGAAATGAAAAAGGTTTTGTAAGCACGATAGAACATTTGTTAAGCGCGATAAACGGATACGGCATAGATAATATTAGAATTTTGCTTGATGCAAATGAAATTCCAGTCATGGACGGTAGCGCGATAAGTTTTTGCATGCTACTTGACGAAGCTGGCGTAGTTCAACTTGACGAGGGCAAAAAGGTTATCTTGGTGCGTCGTGAAGTAGAGGTTGCTGAGGGGTCTAAATTTGTTAGAACACTGCCTTCTTTAAACCCAAAATTTGACTACACTATTAAATTTAACCACCCGGTTATCGGCGAACAAAGATATGTTTTTGAATTTAGTAAGACAAATTTCATCAAAGAGATAGCAAGGGCAAGAACGTTTGGATTTTTAAAAGATCTTCAAATGCTTCAGTCTCAAAATTTAGCTCTTGGCGCTTCGCTTGATAATGCAGTAGCCATAGACGATAATAGAATTTTAAATCCTGAAGGGCTAAGGTTTGAAAACGAATTTGTAAGGCATAAAATTTTAGATGCCATCGGCGATCTTAGCTTACTTGGCGCACCTTTGCTTGGCGACTACGTCGCATTTGCAGGTAGCCATGACTTAAACCACAAGCTAACGTTAGCGATCTTAGCTGATGAGAAAAACTACGAAATGGTAACGCTAAGCGGCGAATTGCTAAAAGACTACCAAAGGGTTTTTGCATAAAAAATATCGATATTCTTGTCGTTTCATTAGTCTCGCCTCTTATGGTGGGACTATATGAAAACGGCGTAAAATTTAAAGAAATTTCCACCCAAGATCATGTCAGCGAAGCTCTGGTAGAGATTTTAGAAGAGCTAGATAAAGACTATAATATACAAAAAATAATCTATGCAAATACACCTGGAAGCTTTATGGGTTTAAAGGTGGCTTATGTGATTTTAAAGACCTTTTGCGAGGTTAGAGGCTGTGAGTTTTATGCGGTAAGCGGATTTGATCTAAATGAAAACAACCCAATAAGAGCAAACAAAAAATTAAGCTTTGTAAAGTATGATAATAAAATTATGCTTGAAGAAAAAGAGCCCGTAAAATTTAAACTTCCTCAAATTTTAGATAAATTAAAACTAAATTCAGATACACTACCTGATTATATTATACAAGCGGTTTAGGAGTCTTTTTGAATATCATAGTTCCCGCAACTAGTGCAAATTTGGGGCCTGGTTTTGACGCACTAGGGCTTAGTGTCAGTCTTTATAACGAAGTTGGTATACAACCTGCAAAATTTAGCTCCGTTTCCATTAATGGCGAAGGTAGTGAGAATGTAAATTTAAAAAGAAATAATCTTTTTATCAGCATATTTAATGAAATTTTTACCGAACTTACCGGAGAAAATGAAAATTTTAGAGTAGTTTTTGATAATAAAATCCCATTTTCCAGAGGACTAGGAAGTAGTTCTGCAGTTATTGTCGGGGCCATAGCGAGTGCGTATGTGATGGCTGGATTTAAGGCAGATAGGCAAGTTGTTTTAAACAGAGCTTTAACTTATGAAAATCACCCTGACAATATCACTCCCGCAACTCTTGGCGGGTTTATAAGTGCGGTTGTTGACAGTGGCAGAGTTTATGCCAGTAAATTTGAAGTAGACGATAGTCTAAAAGCCGTGGTTGTTATACCAAATGTTGCCATGAATACTAATCAATCAAGAAGCATTTTACCCAAAAACTACACGATAAAAGAGTGTGTAAACAACCTATCTCATGCTGCGTTTTTAACATCTTGTTTTTGCTCTAAGAGATATGATCTTTTAAAGATAGCGTGTAAAGATATGATGCATGAAGAAAGGCGTATGAGCGCACTTGATGAGTTGTTTGAAGTTAGAAAGCTAGCTTATGAAAACGGTGCGTTAATGAGCTCTTTATCAGGTTCTGGGTCTAGCTTTTTAAATATCGTTTATGCAAACGACGCTCAAAATTTTAGAAATAAATTAGCCGGTAAATTTAATAAATTTAGGGTTGAAATTTTTTCATTTGACAACGACGGTTTTCAAATAATACAAAGCTAAAAAAAGCAAAAAAAAGATATAATGAATAAGAACAGCCCTATAAGAACGTGTGTTTCATGCAAAAGCAAAATGCCTCAAATAATATTAAAAAGATATAGAGTTATAAGCGGTGTGATACAAACCGGAAAAGGCGACGGTCGCAGTTTTTATTTGTGCGACAAATGTTTACAAAAAGACGAAAAAATTTTAAAAAAAATACTTGACAGATATATAAAAAGCGTTATCGGCTTAGAAGCGTCAAATTTAAAGGAGAAACTCTTAAATGAGCAGTGTTAGAATTTCAGAGATAGCAAATGAACTTGGCTATCCAAATAAAGAAATAGTCGAAAAGGCTCAAGAGCTAGGACTTAATGTAAAAACGCACTCAAATTCAGTTAGTTTTGAGGAAGCCGAGGCTATATATGAATACGTTCAAACAGGTATCGTGCCTGATAAATTTAAGAAAAAGAAGGGCGAAAGTAAGCCTAAAAAAGAGTCTAAGATAGATGTAAGCAAAGACGATAAGCCTTCTAAAAAACCAACTCAAAGCTCTAAAAAAGTTGAAACAGTTGAAGTAAGGCAGCCAAAAGAGACAAAAAAAGAAGACGCTCAAACTAAGGCACAAGAGCCAAAAATAGCTACAAAAGAGAGCGCTCAAGTAGAGGTAAAAGCCACTGAGTCGGTAGAAGCTGAGTCTAAAAAAGAGGAACAAAAGCCAAAAGAAACTCTCGCTGATGTTAGTCAAAAGCGTCGCGGACTTGTAATAGTTAAAAAGCGCAAAGAGGTTGAGTCAACTCCTTTAAAAGCGCAAAGCAAAGCTCAAAGCGCACAGGCTGAGCAGGTAAATTCTTTAAAAAGCATGTTTTCAAGTAGTGATGAAAGTTTATCTCGCAAGAAGAAAAAAGATGTTAAAAAACAACCTGTAAATTCAAAAAAAGATAGCAGTGAAAGAATTGAACTTCTTGGAGGAAGTGACTTTGGTGATATCGTTCTTGAAGATGATAATGTAGTTGTTTTACCTGATTTTACATTTAAAACCCCAACTCCTCAGCCAACACAAAAAACGAAACAGCCACCCGTTCTTAAAAACTCACAAAACGCACCTTCAAATCCTTTTGAGGGTGGCATACAAAGACGCGCTAGGAAAAAACATAAGAAGCCGGAAAAAAATCAAAACAGCGATATTGTAACCTCTGTTAATATCCCAAAAGAGATCCGTGTATATGAATTTGCCGAGAAATTAAACAAACAACCTAGCGAGATAATCGGTAAGCTATTTATGCTTGGCATGATGACTACCAAAAATGACTTTTTGGATGAGGATGCGATTGAAATTTTAGCTGATGAGTTTAATGTTGAGGTTAACATCATCGATGATCAAAAAGAATTTGACTATGTCGCCGCCTATGAAGAAGAGATAAAAGATGATGAGAATTTGGTATTACGTGCCCCTGTTATAACCATTATGGGACACGTTGATCATGGTAAAACTTCACTATTAGACTATATCCGCAAGTCACGTGTTGCTTCAAGTGAAGCAGGGGGTATCACTCAACACGTTGGTGCATATATGGTAAATAAAAACGGCAAAAATATAACATTTATCGACACCCCGGGACACGAGGCGTTCACTGCGATGCGTCAAAGAGGCGCAGGAGTTACCGATATTGTTATTATCGTTGTAGCTGCCGATGATGGCGTAAAGCCTCAAACAAAAGAGGCTGTGGCTCACGCAAAAGCAGCTGGTGTGCCTATAATCATTGCCATAAACAAAATGGATAAAGAAGCGGCAAATCCAGATCTTGTAAAAACAGGACTTGCCGAGCTTGATATAATGCCTACCGAGTGGGGCGGTCAGCACGAATTTGTGCCGATTTCTGCTAAAACCGGTATGGGTATAGATGATTTGCTTGAGATAGTGCTTTTACAAGCTGAAATTTTAGAGTTAAAAGCAAATCCAAAAGCCAATGCAAAGGCTACTGTAGTTGAGAGCTCGTTACAAAAAGGAAGAGGCTCAGTTGCTACTATAATCGTTGAAAACGGCACGCTTCGTGTAGGGGATACCGTTGTTGCGGGTGTGGCATACGGTAAGATAAGAAGCTTGCTTGATGATCAAGGCAAGACCCTAAAAGAGATAAAACCTGGAGAGTGTGGTGTTATCGTAGGTCTTAGCGAGGTAGCTGAAGCGGGCGAGACGCTTATAGGTGTTAAAACAGACAAAGAAGCACGCGAATATGCCCAGAAAAAGGCTGAATACCTACGTCAAAAAGAACTTAGCAAATCAACAAAAGTCAGCCTTGATGAGCTTAGCGCTAAGATCGCCGAGGGTGAACTAAAAACTCTACCTGTTATCATAAAAGCAGACGTTCAAGGCTCGTTAGAGGCACTCAAGGCTAGCTTGGAGAAATTAGCCAACGATGAGGTAAAAGTAAATGTTATACATTCAGGCGTTGGCGGCATAACTCAAAGTGACGTATCTTTAGCAAGCGCAAGCGCAAACTGCGTTATACTCGGTTTTAACATACGTCCGACAGGCGAGATAAAAGAAAAGGCCAAAGAGAGTGGTGTTGAGATAAAAACATACAATGTTATCTATAATCTAATCGATGACGTTAAGGCTATCTTGGGTGGTTTAATGTCTCCGATTATCCGCGAAGAGCAGCTTGGTCAGGCTCAAGTTCGCCAGATTATAAATGTCCCTAAAGTAGGTACGATAGCAGGTTGTATGGTAACTGAGGGCACTATAAACCGCGGAGCTAAAATTCGTCTTATTAGAGACGGTGTTGTTGTTTATGAAGGCACGGTTAGCTCGCTTAAACGCTTTAAAGATGATGTTAGAGAGGTTGCCAGAGGTTATGAGTGCGGTGTCGGTATAGAGGGCTATAACGACATACGAGAAAATGACTATATCGAAAGCTTTAAAGAGACACAGGAGCAAGCTACTTTATGAATGCAAACGAGATAAAGCGCCTACGTACTGAAAGCATACTAAAAGAGCTTATACCAGAAGCTCTTGCTACGCTTGATGATGAATTTTTAAAAGGACTTTGTGTAACGGATGTCGAGTGTAAAAAAGGCAGATACGATGCATTTGTATATCTTGATAAAACGGGTTTTGACGAACGTGAACAAAATTACATCCTAGGACATCTAAAGCGTGTTTCAAAACTCTTGCAAAACCATTGTATGGCGGCTGAGGGTTGGTATAGGGCGCCGAATTTTCATTTTAAATTTGATGACAGGTTAGAGTATCAAAACCACATGGATAAACTTTTTGACAAAATTTCAAAGGATTTAAATAAAGATGAATGAGTTACAAGAGCTTGTTAAGCAGTGCGGTGTCGAGCTTTACGACACCGAAATAGCAAATGAAAACAGCAAGGTTATCTATAGAGTTTATATCACAAAAGAGGGCGGAGTAAGTCTTGATGAGTGCGAGAGCGTGAGCAGGCTGCTTTCCCCGATATTTGACGTTACGCCTCCTGTTTCTGGAGAATACACCCTTGAAGTAAGCAGTCCTGGACTTGAGCGCAAACTAAGCTTACCAAAGCACTTTAAAGCAAGTATCGGCGAGCTTGTAAAAGTCCAAGCTGCTGAGCTAAAAATTTTAGGAAGACTTGTAAAAGCCGATGAAGAAAACATCTGCATTGAAAATGACGAAGGAATTTTTGAGATCAAAATTTTAGATATTAAAAAAGCAAAAACATATTTGGAGTGGTAAATGTTAAGTGATATCGAGATCACACATCAGGCTAAATTAGAGCATATTTCAAAGATTGGTGAAAAGCTGGGGCTAAAAGAGGACGATATCGAACTTTATGGCAAATACAAAGCCAAAATCACTCCACACTTAAAAGAGTCTAACTCAAAACTTATCCTGGTAACAGCTACCAACCCAACACCTTTTGGCGAGGGTAAGACTACCACTTCTATAGGATTAGCCGATGCGTTAAATTTGCTTGGCAAAAAAGTCTGCTTAGCTCTTAGAGAGCCTAGTCTTGGACCTGTTTTTGGTATAAAAGGCGGTGCGGCAGGAGGCGGTTACTCTCAACTTGCACCAATGGAAGATCTAAATTTGCATTTTACGGGTGATTTTCACGCTATAACATCTGCAAACAACCTTATTTCGGCTATGATCGATAATAGCCTGCATCAAGAAAATCCTCTTAAAATAGATAAAATCTTATGGAAGCGTTGCATGGACATGAATGACCGCGCGCTTAGATTTATAACGGTTGGACAAGGCGGAAAAGCCGATGGTGTTGAACGCGAAGATGGGTTTAATATAACAGCGGCAAGTGAGATAATGGCGATACTTTGTCTTGCTACAAGCCTTACTGATTTAAAAGAGAAAATTTCAAACATAATGGTTGCTTACGACATTGACGGCAAGCCGATTTATGTGCGCGACCTAGGTTGTGCGGACGCAGTTTGTATACTTTTAAAAGATGCGATCAAGCCAAATTTATTTCAAACGATCGAACATACGCCAACCTTGGTTCACGGTGGACCGTTTGCTAATATAGCTCACGGTTGCAACTCTATAATCGCAACTAAAACCGCGTTAAATTTAGCTGAATATGTTGTGACTGAAGCCGGTTTTGGCTCAGAGTTGGGAGCTGAAAAATTTATAGATATAAAATGTGCAAAAGCCGGATTAAAGCCTGACGCGGTCGTTTTGGTGACAACGATCAGATCGCTTAAATACAATGGAAATGCAGATAAGAGCGAGATAAGTGTGCCAAACATGAGAGCGCTTAAAGAGGGTATCGCAAATCTTGGTGGTCATATAGAAAATTTAAAAGACAAATTTGGTTTAAATTTGGTTGTGGCGTTAAATAAATTTGGATTTGATGTTGACGATGAGATAAATTTTGTTCGCGAATACTGCGCTAAAATGGGCGTTAAAATGGCAGTTTGCGAAAATTTTGCCAAAGGTGGTGAGGGTGGAGTAGAGCTTGCAAATTTTGTTTTAAAAGAGCTTAAAAAGCCAAGTCATGTAAATTTTATATATAAAGCAAGTGACGACATAAAAACCAAAATAACAAAAGTAGCTACACAAATTTACGGCGCAGATGATGTTATTTTTGAAGACATGGCACTTAGTAAGCTTGATAAGATAAGCTCTTTAGGGCTTGATAATTTGCCTGTTTGTATAGCAAAAACGCAGTATAGCTTTAGTGACGATGCTAAGCTTTTGGGACGAGCAAAGGGCTTTAAATTTAGCGTAAAAGATCTTGAAATTCGCACCGGAGCCGGTTTTATCGTGGCAGTATGCGGCAAGATAATGTTGATGCCGGGGCTTTCAAAAAAACCAAGCGCTATGGATATGCGCATAGATGAAAACGGCGTTATAAGCGGACTTGCGTGATATTAGCTTAATAATAATCCTTTCTTTTTGGTTATAGCGAGTATAGACGTTTGGCATTTATACTCGCTTTCAAATTTAAAAACATCGTTTTGAAATTCAGAGTTATTAAAATTTAAAGGGCGTAGATGAGTGATGAATTTTATATGAATTTAGCCTTAAATGAGGCTTGGAAGTATCAGATCCTAACCTATCCAAACCCTGCAGTCGGTTGTGTCGTACTTGATAAAAGCGGTAAAATTTTGAGCATAGGTGCTCACAAAAAGGCTGGTTTTTTACACGCAGAGCCAAGTGCGATCTTGCTTGCACTTTGTGAGATAAGTGATGATTTTTTACATAAATTTATACTAAACTACGATCAAAAATTTAACACAAATTTTTTGGATATTTCAGACAAACATGAGCTTCTTGAAAAGCTTAAAGAAGTGTATTTAAACGCGGTTTTTACTTATGATTTTATAATGCAAAATCACGGTGATTTATTAGACGGTGCAAAGGCTTATGTTACGCTTGAGCCCTGCTCACATTATGGCAAAACCCCTCCTTGTGCGAATTTGTTTGTGCAGTTAAAATTTGCCGAGGTTGTGATATCTTGCGAAGATAAAAACAAAATCGCAAGTGGTGGAATTTCTATCTTGCAAAATGCCGGGATAAAAGTGAAAGTAGGCGTTCTAAAACAAGACGGAAGCATGCTTTTAAAGCCGTTTTTAAGTTGGCAAGAGGGGAATTTTAGCTTTCTTAAGGTTGCTTTATCGGTAAATGGCGCGGCAACTGGCGGAGTGATCTCAAACGAGACCAGTCGCGCTCACATGCACAGCATAAGAAGTATTGTAGATCTGCTAGTTATTGGTGGAAATACCGTAAGAATAGATCGTCCAAAACTTGATGCAAGACTTGTAAAAAATGGCAAAAGTCCAAATGTGCTAATCTTTTCTAGAGAGCAAAAATTTGACGAGAGCTTACCTCTTTTTCATGTCAAAGGACGCGAAGTTGAAATTTCAAATTCTCTCTTAAGAGCCAAAAAATCACCCCTTGTTATGTATGAAGGGGCGCAGGAATTTTTAAATTTAGCCAAAAACGGTGCATTACCAAACGTAAAATGGCTTCTTTTATACCAAAGTTCAAATTTCAAAAACGAGCCGAATTTGCTTTCACAAATTTATTTAAAGTCCGTTTTTAGGTCAAATTTTGCAGATGATAGCTACAGTTGGTATGAGATAGTCTAACTATCTCATTTGTGTATTAAAAAGTAAATTTGCCATCGAATTTACGCCTTGGCTTGTAAATTTTTCCATAAATTTTTCTATTTGAGGTTTTTTCTCCCAAACTGCTTCGCTAACACCGCTTAACTCTTCTAGCTGCGCTTTGGCCTCAAAGTATCCGCCGATCTCATCGATAAGTCCTACTTGTTTTGCTTCGCCGGCTAAAAAGATCTTGGCATTTGCCCACTCATCTTTTTTGCTTGTTTCAAGATCTCTTGCTTGCGCGACATCACTTGTAAATAGCTCGTATGAAGCATCAACTAACTTTTGCAGACTATCACGCTCACTTTGGCTCCATTTTCTGGTAAATGTCCCCGCTTCTTTAAACTCTCCCGCCTTTACAACCTGTTCGCTTATGCCGATTTTATCGGCTAGAGCTTCGAGGTTTGGCACCTGCATGATAACACCGATAGAGCCGATAAACGAGCCCGGATTTGCCACTATTTTATGGGCGTTTACTCCGGCATAGTAGCTGCCACTTGTCATTGAGCCGGCGGCATATGCTACGACTTTTTTGTTTTTAGCCAGTTTTTTTACTTGCATGGCAAGCTCCACGCTAGGGCTTAGCGCACCACCCGGACTATCTATATAAAGCAAGACACCTTTTATGCTGTCATCGTCGTTAAGGGCTTGTAGTTTTTCTAAGATATCTTCGGTTTGAAGAAGTGTATTTTTTATATCAACTTGCGCTAGATTAGGCTTTTTTATCTCGCCGTCTGGCATAAATATCATGGCTAATATCAGTAAAAATACAAGCGCTTTGAAGTTGGTATTTATAAATTTAAAAATAGCACCTATGGGTGCAAAAATCATCTTTAAAAGTTGCAAATTTTTCCTCCTATATATAGTTGTTTTGCTTCGTTTGTGTGTAAGATTAGTTGTGTTATAAGTGCGTCTTTGTCACAGTTTGGCACATCATATACGGCTATATCGGCCAGTTTGTTTGGTGCTATTATGCCGTTATTTGTTCCAAGGGCTAACCCCCCGCCTCTCGTTGCTGCGGTAAATAGTATTTTCGCAATGGCGTTTAACTCGTGATTTGCATGAGTAAAAAGAGCAGCTCTTAACTCGTGCCATAAATTTAGGCTAATGTTTGAGCTAAGCCCGTCTGTGCCGATATTAAGCCCTGTGCTTGAGCTTAAAATTTTGTTTAAATTTAAAGCTTTTTTACCAAGTAATCTATTTGAAACCGCACAATGCGTAACACTGTGAAGTTTCTGGTCAAATTTAGTAAAATCATCTTCATAAACGCAGTGAGTAAAGAGCGTTTTTATGCCCTTAAACATGGTAAAATAGCTGTCTTTATCATACATCGGTTTTGGCTCTTTAACAAATCTTTTTAGGTGTTTTTTAAATTTACCAGTGCCGTTTTTTAGCCAAGTCATCTCAGCCTTGCTTTCTAAAAAGTGGGTGGAGACGACAAGATTATTTTCTTTTGCAAAATTTATTGCAAATTCTGCTAATTTTGGATGTATAGAGTATGGCGAATGAAGCGAAATACCAGGGCTAAAACGATCATTCGCATACTTTTTACTTTCATTAAAACGAGTGATGAAATTTTGACGATTTTGCTCTATAAACTCAGGGTTTGAGCCTAAAATTTCATTAAAAAATACAACTCTTGCCTGGCTTGATGATAAAATTTCAAGATCTTTGCCAAAGCTTGATATCGCCCCAAATGTGGCCGTTCCGCTTTTTAGTGCCGAATTTAGCGCCTCTTGTATGATTTGCTTTGTGCATTTTTGAGTCAAATTTGCTCCGTTTTGTATGATAGATCCAAGCCAAGTGATGAAATCTCCGTAAATTAGCTCGGATTTATTTGAGCTAAATTCCAAATGAACGTGGGCATTAACAAAAGCAGGAGCGATAAGCGCCTCTTTTAAGTCGATAAAATTTGCATTTTTATATCTTTTTATCAGCTCATTAGCATCGGCTATGGCTAAAATTTTATCATCAAAAGCTATGGCTTTATCTTGCAAAATAGTGAAATTTTCATCGCTTGTTACGATGTATTTTGCTTTTAAAATTTGCATCTTTAACCTTTAAAATTTTTATAATTGTATCAAAAAAGATATAAAAGGCTTTAAATTTTGAAATTTAATCAACGCAAAGGGCATTTTAGGGCTTCTTGTAGCAAAAATTTAGGAACAAAAATGTATAATCAAATGACATTTTAACAAAAGGCAAAAATATGGACAAAAAACTAAAAATCATGGTTATCCAAGGACCAAATATCAATATGCTAGGAGCTAGAGAGCCTGGAATTTACGGTGCTATGAAGATGGAAGACATCCATGGGCAAATGAAAATCGTAGCCGATCAAAATGATATTGATATTGAATTTTTTCAAAGTAACCTAGAGGGCGAGATCGTAGATAAAATTCAAGAGTGCCTAGGTGATGCTGACGGTATCATCATAAATCCAGCCGCATACACTCATACTTCTATAGCGATTAGAGATGCGTTAAGTGCAGTTAGTTTGCCTGTTATCGAAGTGCATATCAGCAATATCCACAGACGTGAAGACTTCCGTCATAAAAGCCTTATCGCTCCGGTAAGTGCGGGTCAGATCGTAGGTTTTGGACCTGTTGGATACCATCTTGCTATGATAGGCATGCTTCAAATTTTCGAACAAGTAAAAGCCATAAGAGCGGCAAATCAGCAACAACAATGAACTACATACTAAAAGACGAAAACGCCGTATTTTTTGAGTGCGGATACAGTTGTGATAATGAAATTTTACTTTGCATTGATGGAGTGAAGTATTTTTTAAGTGACGCGAGGTATTATTTTGAAGCAAAAAAACTCGTAAATCACGGCGTTGTCGTTGTTTTAGCACAAAGAAATTTAATACAAGAAGCAAGGATGCTTCTTAGAAAATTAAAACCAAAAAGCTTGGTTTATAATCCCGACGAACTTAGCGTAAGTACTTTTACCGTTTTGTCAAAAGGGCTTGGTATAAATTTCAAGCCAAAGGCAAATTTCTCTCAGATAAAGCGCATGATAAAAAGCGAAGAAGAGATAGAAATTTTATCTCGTGCGGCGAAATTTGGCGCTGAATGTTTTGATGAATTTGCCGAGTTTGTAAGGAAAAATGGCGAGGGAATGAGCGAACGAGAACTTCACTTTAACGCTCAAAGTATTTTTAAACGTAAAAACGAACTTGGGCTAAGTTTTGACCCTATCGTTGCTATAAATGAAAATGCAGCTAAAGCCCATGCCTTACCAGGTGATAAAATTTTGCGTTACGGGGATTTGCTCTTGCTTGACGCGGGAGTAAAATTTAACAGATACTGCTCGGACAGGACAAGAACGGCGTGTTTTGATGAGAATTTTAATTTTAGCAAAGAGCAAAAATTTAAAAATCCAAAACACCAAGAAATTTATGAGATCGTTAAAGAGGCTCAAAAAGTCGCGTTAGATACCGTAAAGGTTGGTATAAAAGCTGGCCAGATAGATAAAGCCGCAAGAGATGTGATAGTAAAAGCCGGATATGAAAAGGCGTTTTTCCACTCAACGGGACACGGGGTTGGAGTTGATATACATGAACTGCCTGTCATCGGTGCAAGAAGCGAAGCGGTTATAAAAGAAGGCATGGTTTTTAGCATAGAGCCGGGGATATATCTTGAAAACGAATTTGGAGTTCGTATAGAAGATGTTGTTGTGGCAACCAAGGACGGAGCAAGAATTTTATGAAAATACTCGGGGCTAGGGGGCTTGTTCGTAGCCGATTTTGCCCGTGTTATTTTGGTTTTAAAGATGGCTTTAGGTATGTCGCTGTTGTTGGTCTTGGCGGCAATATCGGTAGAAGCGATAAAAGGTTTGATAAATTTATAAGAGTTTTGCTTGATGACAGGAGATTTCATGTTGTTGAGGTTTCGCCGATACTTGTAAATGCGGCGTTTGGATATGAAGATCAGGCTGATTTTAGCAATGCTGTTATAAATTTACAAACAAGTGTATCTGCGTATGCTTTACTTAAAATTTTACAAAGATACGAACTGAAATTTAAACGAACTAGAAGCTTTAAAAATGCGCCTAGAACGCTTGATCTGGATATTTTATACTTTGGAGCAAAAGTGCTTAGAAGTCCTAAACTAACCATACCACATCCCGGAGTAACAACTAGGATGAGCGTGATAGTGCCGATGGGTTTGATGAGAAGCTAAAGAGGGAAATATATGGCAACTAAATTTTATACATTTACAGGCGAAAGCAGCATAGAAGCGTTAAAAAAAGCGCAAGAAACATGTGGTGAGAGAGCGATACTTGTTACCACAAAACAAATTCAGGCTAAGACCATAAACAAAAAGCCTCTTTATGAAATTTTAGTTAGCGTTGAAGAAGAGGATGTGCCTCAAAAGCCAAAACCAAACCCAAAAGCTGTTAATTACGAGAATGCATACTCTAAATTTAACTCTAGTTATGAGCCAATAAAGCCTAAATTTAATATCACAGAAGAGCCCGCAAAAGAAAAACCTCAGATAAAAACAACTCCGGCATGTCCTTATGATGTCGATGAAAGCGTGCTTTTAAATATATCTGAAGCTGCAAAAGAGATAAGTCAGATCGCAAATGTCGATATGAGCAAGATAAAAGCGGTAGATGAGCAAGCTCACGGTGTTAATAAAAAAATCGACGACGTAGCAAAACAAGTAAGCGTCTTAAACGAAAAACTTGGTCTGATAACTGACATGATATGGGACGAGCGTGCCCCAAGTCGTAATAATCTAGCCATACCACCGGAGTTTGCAAGTATCTACAAAGCCGCAAAACAAAGCGGGATGAAACAAGAGCACTTAGAAGCGATAATAAACGCTACGATAGAAAACATGCCAACATCAATGAAGGCAAATCCAACCGCAGTTAAGCGGTATTTTTACTCTCTTTTGCGCAACATGCTTCCTTGTAGAAAAGAGATAAACGACAGAAAACAGCGCATAATGATGCTTGTAGGCCCAACTGGAGTTGGTAAAACTACGACTCTAGCCAAGCTTGCGGCAAGGTTTGCTTACGGAAGTGAAAAGCGCTATAAAACGGGCATTATCACGCTTGATACTTATCGTATAGGTGCGGTCGAGCAGCTCTTTCAGTATGCTAAGATGATGAAGCTTCCTATCCTTGATGTGATAGAGGTTGAGGACTTTAAAAACGCGTTAAAAACGCTAAATTACTGCGATATCATACTGATAGATACTACTGGAAATTCGCAGTATGATAAAGAAAAACTTGACAAGCTTGATAAATTTTTAAAACACAGCGATGTGCAAATAGACGTAAATTTGGTCTTGTCTGCCGGCTCTAAAGTAGAAGACTTGATAGAAATTTATAACGGTTTTAGCTTTTTAGATATCGACACCTTGATCATAACAAAATTTGACGAAACCAAAATTTTCGGCAATGTTTTTTCGCTCATTTATGAGACAAATACCCCTGTTAGTTATTTTTGCGTCGGGCAAGAGGTGCCTGATGATTTACTTGAGGCAAAAAGCGAATTTTTAGTTGAATGCGTGCTTGAAGGCTACTCTAAAAATTCAGAAGATAAGGACGAAAAATGATAAATCAAGCTCAAAAGCTTCAAACTCTCGTCTCTTCTAAAACAAACAAAAAAAACACACACTTTATTGCTATAACAAGCGGCAAGGGTGGTGTTGGCAAAAGCACGATAAGTGCAAATTTGGCAAATGTGCTATCTAAAAACGGATACAAAGTAGGGCTGCTAGACGCTGACATCGGACTTGCAAATTTAGATGTCATCCTAAATGTAAAGATGGGTAAAAATTTGCTTCATGTCCTAAAAGGCGAATGCTCTTTAAAAGAAATTTTAATACCTATTAATAAAAATTTAACTCTCATCCCAGGTGAAAGCGGAGATGAGATCTTAAAATTTAATAACCAATTTTTATACGAGCGATTTTTAAACGAGGCTAGCGAGCTTGACGAGCTTGATTTTATGATCATAGACACGGGAGCCGGCATAGGCGGTAATACTCAGCAATTTTTAGAGGCCGCAGATGAGATAATCGTCGTTACCGTGCCTGATCCTGCAGCTATAACCGATGCGTATGCTGTTATAAAGATAGTTTCAAGGTTTAAAAACAACCAGCTTTTACTTATGAATATGGTGAAAAACGAAAATGAAGCTGTTAGAATTTTTGAAAATATCAAGCGAGTTGCCGCGGCAAACATAGGACCTGAGCTGAAACTTGAGCTTATCGGTCATCTTGAGGCCGACAAAGAAGTTTCAAGAAGTATAAAGCAACGCACGCTATTTACGGACGATACTTCTTATGGTTTGTCAAGTATGCAGATAAAACAGATAGTTTCAAATTTGCTTTATAGGTTGGAACGAAAAGTGCTTACAGACGACACAAGCAGAAGTTTTGGTGCTTTTTTTAAACGCCTGATAGAACAATTTTGACGGGGAGTGAGCGTGAAGGCTGAAAATTTTATAGCATTTTTTACGGTGTGTGGGTTTTTTATCGGCATGGTTTTTACGTTGATAAAGCTAAACGATCCTGTTGAAATGCTAGTTTATACTATGCTTATTACATTTTTCTTCTATCTTGTGATCCATATTATTATCATGAACTACATTGATGTAGGGCGAACGGTTAAGAGATTTTTTGATAGAGATAGACATGAAGAGGTGGCTGATTATCTCATTTCCGAGCTTGCCATTAGGGAAAAGCGTATGGATAATGTGATGTCAAAGCTTACAAATTCGGATAAAATTTCAGGCAAGCAGAATGCAAGAATTAAAGCAAAAGCAGCTTAACGCATATCAAAATACAATCAAAAAAGAGCAAGATGAGATAGTTTTGCAGTATATGCCGGCTCTTCGTGCGATGGCTTACAAACTAAAAGAGAGGCTTCCGCCAAGTATAGATGTGAACGACCTTATAGGTATCGGCGTCGAAGAGATGATAAAACTTAGCAGAAGATACGACAAGGATCAGAATGATTCATTCTGGGGATATGGAAGAAAACGAATTTATGGTGCTATGCTTGACTTTTTGCGTGAGCTTGACGTGATAAGTAGGGCTGATAGAAAACTGGTAAAGAGTATAAATTTAGAGATTGATATATATTTTAACGAGCATGAAGAAGAGCCAAGCGATGAGTATCTAGCTCAAAAACTTGGCGAAGATGTAGAAAAGATACGTGAAGCAAGAGGTGTTAGTTCTATCATTACGATACTTCCTATCGACGAGCAAATAGAACTTTACGGCGAGAGCGATGTTGAGTATAATGTCGAAAAAGAGGACTTGATAGAAAAGATCGAAGAGGTGCTTAAAGGTTTTGATAAGCGCGATCAGCTGATAGTTCAGCTTTATTATTACGAAGAGTTAAATTTAAAAGAGATAAGCGAGATAATGCAAATAAGCGAGAGTAGAATTTCACAAATTCATAAACGCCTTTTAGGCAAAATTCGCAGTAGTTTGGGGGCTTAATGGCTGATATTTTAAGTCAAGAAGAGATAGACGCACTACTTGAAGTCGTTGACGAGGGTGGCGATACTAGCAGTATAGGCGAGCAAGAAGTCAGCCAAACCGAACAAAAACAGATAATTATATACGATTTTAAGCGCCCTAACCGTGTCAGTAAAGAGCAACTTCGTGCGATAAAAGGCATACATGATAAACTAGCACGTAACTTGGCTAGTCAAATTTCAAGCGTGATGAGAAGTATAGTAGAAATTCGCTTGCACAGTGTAGATCAGATGACTTACGGTGAATTTTTAATGAGTCTTCCAAGTCCAACAAGCTTTAACGTCTTTTCGATAAAGCCGCTTGATGGCAACTGCGTTTTGGAGATAAATCCAAGCATAGCTTTTCCTATGATAGACCGTTTATTGGGCGGTAACGGTGAGAATTTCGAAACCAGTAGAGAGCTAACTGATATAGAGATAAATTTACTTGATGCTGTGCTTAGGATGATAATGCAACGCCTAAAAGAGAGCTGGGCGATGATAACTGATATGTATCCAAACGTCGAGGCAAAAGAGAGTAGCCCAAACGTCGTTCAGATAGTAAGCCAAAATGAGATCGTTATCATGGTTGTTATGGAGATAATAGTCGGCAACTCAAGTGGCATGATAAATTTATGCTATCCGGTTATCTACCTTGAGCCGATCCTTGGACGTCTAGCAAACCGTGATATAATGCTTGGAGAAACGAGCGCTAAAAAAAGTAGAAATAAAGAGCTAAAAACATTGATCGGGCGTGCCGAGGTGCTTTATGAAGCGATCCTTGGTCAAACCGTAGTTAGTGTAAATGAATTTTTAAATTTAAAAGAGGGTGACATCTTGCGTCTTGATAGAGGTGCGGACGATAAGGCTATCGTTTGCATAGATAAAAAAGAGGTATTTTTAGCTGAAGTAGGACTTCATAGGTTTAGAAAATCTATCAAGATCGAAAAACTTATACGCTCCGATAAGGATGAAATCAAGTCTATCCTCGAACACTACGAAGAGGAGCGTAAGGCTAAGCTTATGGAGTATGACCACGCAGAAAATTTAGAAGAAGAAGAGAACTACGAAGATGATGAATAATTTTTTTAATTTATTTACAAATGAGCTAAAAGCGACCATCGAGGGGCTTACAGGACGCATGCTTGAAGTTGGTGAGAGAAACGATTTTGACGCACCTAGTCAAAACGGCATAAAACCTCCGGTCGCCATTGCAAACATCATGACAAAAGGCGACATAAGTGCCAAGATCGCCATAGTTTGCACTCCTGTTTTAATAAGTGCCGTTGGCGAATGGATGATGGGTGAGGAGGAAATTTCTCGTAATGAAAATTTAGGCGTAGATGAGCTTGATGCGGCAAAGGAAATTTTTTCAAATTTACTAGGAGCGTTTAGCACCTCACTAGGCGCTCAAAAAGAGTTGCCAAAGCTTGGTTTTGATATATCAAGCGTTAGTTTTCTGGATGAAAATTCAAATTTGGACCTAAGCGGCTATGAGAAGCTGTTTTTATTTAATGTAAACATAGACGAGATAAGCGAAGGCATAGGGATCGCTTGTGATCAATCTTTAATGAATATACTTGATCCAAGATCGCAAGAGCAAGGCTTGGCGCAAGCAGAAGCACCGTCAAAAGCTTCCTTAAAGAGCGAATTTAGTGCTGAAGAGATGAGAAATATCGGGCTTATCATGGATGTGCGTTTGCCTATTCGCGTTCGTATCGGCTCAAAAAGAATGTTATTAAAAGATGTTTTAACCATGGATATCGGCTCTGTTATAGAGCTTAATCAACTTGCAAACGACCCGCTTGAAATTTTAATCGGAGATAAGGTTATAGCCGTGGGTGAAGTTGTGATAATAGACGGAAATTTCGGCATACAAATAACTCAAATAGGCTCAAAACGCGAGCGCTTACAACAGCTAAAATAGGAGTGGTATTTGAGTAGTGATTTGATCGAGGATTTTGTTAAATTTCAAGGTGTTTTGGCTCATAATAATAAAAATGTAACATTTTTTGGCTCTGCTAGATTTGACGAAGAAAATTTGTATTATAAGAGCGCAAGAGAGCTTGCTTATAAGCTTGGCGAGCTTGGTTTTGCCGTGCTTACTGGCGGAGGAGATGGCATAATGTGTGCGGCAAATAAGGGTGCTTACGAAAGTGGCAAAAGCCCAAGTGTGGCGTTAAATGTGCGCTTGCCGTTTGAGCAACGAACCAATCCTTACACGACCGCTGATTATCTTTTTTCAAGCCTTAGCCCACGTAAATTTGCGCTTACTGATAGCTCTGTCGCCTTTGTTGTGTTTCCTGGTGGATATGGCACACTTGATGAGCTTTTTGAGATATTGGTTTTAGCTCAAGTAGGAACTAAAAAGGTTAAAATTTTCCTTTTTGGGTCTGAGTTTTGGAGCGGTCTAGATAATTTCATAAAAACCACTCTTGTAAATGAAAAAACTATCAATCCTCAAGATGTAAATTTATATCATATAAGTGATGATATCGACTATATCGTAAGTGAAATTTTAAATATTTAAAATTCAGATATATAATGTCTGATTTACAATATTTTTACAAAGGTTTTTATGAAGATAATGGTTGCGATGAGCGGAGGCGTGGACAGCACGATGACCGCCAAGATTTTACAAGAGCAGGGACATGAAGTGCAAGGCTGCTATATGAAATTGCACACAAAGCCAGGCTATCATGAAGAAAATATAAGAAAAGTAAAAAAGGTCGGAGAGTATCTTGGTATACAAGTTCACATCTTAGACTTGCAAGATAAATTTAACGAATTTGTCTACGATCCGTTTGTAAAACTTTATAAAGAGGGTAAAACGCCAAATCCGTGTGCCTTATGCAATCGCTTTATCAAGCTTGGAGCGCTTTTGGATTTTGCTAAAGAGCAGGGCTGTGAAAAGCTTGCCACAGGACACTATGTGCAAGTTGTGGACGGTCTTATTACGCAAGCCAAGGATCCGAGCAAGGATCAAAGCTACTTTTTGGCTCAAGTTCCAAAAGAGGTTTTAAAGGATGTTGTTTTCCCTTTGGGTGATAAATTTAAGTCTGATATAAAAGAGCTTGCCAAAAGCATAGATGTGCTAAGCGAGTTTGGCACACAGGCTGAAAGTAGTGAAATTTGCTTTGTGGAAGATACATATATCCAGGTTCTTGAGAAACATTACAATACAAATTTACCAGGCAATGTTGTGGATAAAAACGGCAATATCGTGGGTCGTCATCAAGGCTACATGCACTACACTATCGGAAAGCGTCGCGGGTTTGAAATTTACGGTGCGCATGAGCCACACTTTGTCTTAAAGATCAACGCCGATAAGAACGAGATCGTAGTTGGCTCAAAAGATGATTTGGCTCAAAAGATGGTCGAGCTTGAAAATGTAAATTTGTTTATTGATAAGGATGAATTTGATAGTGAAGTAAAAATTCGCTACCGAAGTCCGAAACTCGAAGCTTCGGTCAAGATAAACAAAGAGGATAAAACGGCAGTTTTAATGCTTAACCAAAACGCTCTTGGTGTCGCCCAAGGCCAGCTTTGTGTGATGTATGACGGAGATAAAGTCATCGCTAGCGGCTTTATAAAATAAACTTCTACCAACCAAGCGGAAATAACATAATCCGCTTGGGGTTACAACTTGTTAAATTTGTATATCTTTTTGCGTGTATAAAATATATTTTATCCTATCTTTGCTGGCATATGTAGATATTTTTTGTGTTAATTATTAAATAATTGCTGTATAAAGTATTTTTAAAAGCAAGGCGGCAAATTTAGATAATAAAGTTTTTGAATTTTAAAGGGATATTAAAAGAAATGGCTCCGGATGCTGGGTTCGAACCAGCGACCAAGTGATTAACAGTCACCTACTCTACCGCTGAGCTAATCCGGAACAATTTAAAAGAAATCGTATTATAGACAAATTGAAAGCGTTTGTCAATAAAATTTAGCTTAAATTTTAAAAAATATTCAAATTTTGTATTCTTTAGAGTAAAATAGGCTTAACAAGTGATATAAAAATAGTGTTATATGGCGTTTATTGCTCATTTGTCCTATAAAATTTAACCCCACTAACGCTGATTTCATAGATTTTATTATCGGCTAGGAGTTCTTGTAAATTTTGCTTTGATATGCTTGAAAAGCTATTTTTTACATCTATCTCGCTTTGTGGGCGACGAGAAAGTAGCGCTATTAGTTCGTCTTTACTAAAGTCTAAATTTTCACCGCTGTATTTTGCGCTAGCGATAACGCAAGGTATATTTTTGATATGAGCCGATAGTTCGCGCAACATGTCTGTGTTTACGCCTTTGACAGGATAGGCAGGTGGTCGGTCTATCGTGCTTATGTCTATGCGATTTGGCGAAATTTGATTTATGGCTTTGTTTAGTGCGTTAAATTCTTGTGCAGCATCGTTTAATCCCTTTACGACTAAAATTTCAAGGACGAGCTCGCCTTTGAAATCCCTTTTAAACTCAGTCATTTTTTCTATGATATCCGCTACATTTAGCTCTTTATGTCCTCGGTCTATCTTGCGAAAAGTCTTTTCTATCGCACTATCAAGGCTAAATTTTACTATATCAAGTCCTAAGAGAGCGTCGTAAATTTCAGGTTTTACGACGCCTGTCGCGTTTGATAGGATTAGTAATTTTGCACTATTTTTTATTAAATTTAGTTTGGCGATAAGCTCTTTTAAGTATGGATAAAGAGTGGGTTCGCCATTTGCCGTAAGTGTTATAACGTCGATGTTTGGATGCACTTTAAGCGCGGACGAGACATCGTTTATGATCTCGTCTACGCTTGGTGGATTTGAAATTTTATCCACCTTTTTGGCTATCTTTAGTTCACAATAAACACAATCAAAGTTGCACGACTTAGCATGCGGCGAAAGGTCGATCCCCAAACTCATGCCAAATCTACGCGAACTAACCGGCCCAAACACCACAGACA